>JAJRSN010000041.1 GCA_024278715.1 Calditrichota bacterium | reverse complement strand
CAAAAACGGCTGCTAAAATATTTGCAGGTTCAAAAAATTGTAACAGTAATCGGCGGTTCTTTAGGGGGAATGCAGACTCTGGAATGGGCTTTGATGTACCCGGAAATGGTAAAATCTGTTATTCCCATTGCAGGCGCGGCACGACATTCCGCCTGGGCAATCGGCTTTAACCATCTTGCGCGACAGGCGATCAAGAACGATCCCCTGTGGAATAACGGTTACTATCGGCAACAACCGGAAAACGGGCTGGCTCTGGCGCGTCAGATCGGAATGATTTCGTACCGAACGGATATTTCGTTTCAGCGTCGCTTCGGAAGAGAAAAGCAAAACAACGGGCAGCCAGGGCAATTTAAGGTTGAAAGCTATCTCTCTTATCAGGGAGACAAATTAGTTAAACGATTTGACGCCAACAGCATGATTACGCTGACCAAAGCCATGGATCGCCACGATGTGGGTTTTAACCGCGGCGGCGTCAAAAAGGCGCTTTCGAGCATCAGGGCAAAAACCCTGTGCATTGGCATCGATACGGATATTCTTTATCCGGCATTAGAACAAAAAGAAATTGCAAGCCATATCCCGAACGGAGTGTATCGTGAAATTAAATCGCCCGACGGTCACGACGCCTTTTTAATCGAATTCGATCAGCTTAAGGCAATAATTAACGAGTTCCTAAGTGACCTTTGACCGCGGGTTGTGAAGATTGTGCAGAAGAAAAGGTAATTTGTAATATTTAATTAGAATGGACTGGGAAAAAATTTAACATTAATAACGGATGATTTAATACGATCATTTTTTAAATTTAAGTAATTTGGGTTAATTTGTTTCCGGAGAAAGCATCGATGATTATTATGAAATTCGGCGGGAGTTCAATCAAAGACGTTCCTGCAATGAAACGGGTTGCTGACATTGTGGAGCGCCATTTGTCCCAAAAACCTCTTGTTGTTTTATCCGCGCTGGGCGGAGTAACCGATCAGCTTATCGAAGCGCATCGGTTGGCTGTTGCGCAAAAGTTTGAGCAAGCCGATAATATTTTTAATCGTCTTAAAGATCGGCACAAAGAGATGATAGACGGTCTAATACCCGGCGGTCCGCTTTACGATGAAATCAATCATTATCTTGAGGCGGAATTTCAGAGGCTGCATGTTTTTTTAAACGCTTCCAAAGCCATAAAAGTGGAAAGTCCGGAAATTTATAACAGCGTGATCGGGCTGGGCGAATTGCTTTCCACCCATATTTTTGATTGTTATTTTCGGTCTAAAAATCTGCCGAGCATTTGCGTGGATATTCGTCCGGTAATGAAGATCGATTTCGATCGGGGCGAAATAAAACCGCTTATCGAGGAGATCGAACATCAGGCTAAAATTCATCTGGCGCATTATATGAATCGCGGCGATCTTGTGGTTACTCAGGGATTTTTGGCAACTACCGTGCGCGGCGCTCCCGCGACATTGGGAAGAAACGGCTCCGATTACACGGCGTCTTTGTTAGGAGCCGCGCTTAAAGTCAAAGAAATCCAAATCTGGTCCGATGTGGACGGCATTTTAAGCGCCGATCCGACAATTATTAAGGATGCGCGACCTCTTCCGTTTATGACCTTTGAAGAAGCGTGCGAACTGGCTTATTTCGGAGCGCGGGTTCTGCATCCGGCTACCATCCAACCGGCTCTGGCTCACGGTATTCCGGTGCGTGTGCTGAATTCCCTTTATCCCGACGAAAAAGGAACGCTTATTATTCCCGATTTTCAGGAAACCGACAACAATACCATTAAATCGATTGCTTACAAAGAAAACATCATTCTGGTGACCATTGAGTCGTCCAAACTTTTACTTTCGCCCAAACTGATTGAGGAGATTTTTGAGATATTGACCAGACACGGCAAAAAAGTTTACGCTGTAAACAAATCAGCCACCAAATTGTCGGTTACCATTCAAAACAACGGCGATTCGCTTGAATTTGTGGAGGATTTGAAAATTTTTGGTAAAGTAAAAATTGAACCGCACAAGGTTATTGTAAGCGTCGTAGGCGAACGGATGAAGGGCAATCCGGAGCTGACCTGGAAAATCATCAAAATGCTTCACGAATCGGGAATTAAACTGGAATTGATTTCACAATTTGCCAATCAAATCAGCATGATGTTCATCATCGACGAAAGCGATATTGAACGGACGGTAAAATTAATTCATTCGGAATTTATAAACAGTTCGTTATTCGTTAAGCGTTAAGAGTATAAGCGTTAACCGTACCTCTCCTGCCATTTATCACCTCAAATCAACGTCACGGCTTTCTGCATTCTGCTCTCTGACAATCTTTTTCTTTTTTCTTTTGTCTTTTTTCTTACTCGTCACTCGTCACGCCTTTCCCTTGCTTTTTTGCAATTTTCTTTTGAATATTGACAAGTACCCTTTTTCAGGTACCAAAAAAATGAATTCACTAATAATTTTAAAAATCTATTCCATGCGGGAACTTGAATTTTTTTCAAGCAAGGAAGTGTCTGTCCTTTTCAAACGTTCTCCTCCGATCTGATAAAAATAATTTTAACCGCTTAAAAAATCCGGAGAAAATAGAATGAAATATCTTTATCTTTTATCTTTTGTCTTGCTTTTGACTTGTCAAAAGCTCACCGAACCGCTGTACAACACCGCCAAACTGCAACTGGAAGTGCTGGATGTT
>JAJRSN010000040.1 GCA_024278715.1 Calditrichota bacterium | reverse complement strand
GGGCGACTTGCAACGTGCCGGCGTCCAAAAATGTGGCGGTTGCGCGCAAATGGTTAATTTTACGCTGTTTGCTCAGTATCCCGAGTCCGCCGGTCAAACGATTGACCACGCTGTCTTTCCATGAACGCAATTTGTCGAGATCAATTTTCGGTTTGCCGAAGGCAACTCCCCAGCCGGATGCTTCCTGGGCTTCGTTCAATAATTTTGCCACATGCAGCAGCGCTTTGGAGGGAATACACCCGCGGTAAAGACAAACGCCGCCCGGATTTTTTTCCGGATCTATTACAGTAACTTCCAGTCCGAGATCGGCGGCTAAAAAGGCAGCGGCGTAACCTCCGGGCCCCGCTCCGATAACGGCTAAATGTGTTTTTAAAAAATCACTCATTCTTTTTTTTCGCTCCTTATTTCATAAAGAAAGTAAAAACGGTTCTTCCAATGCTTCGCAAATCCAGCGCAAAAACCGCGCTGCGTCGGCTCCGTCAATTATCCGGTGATCATAAGACAGAGATAGCGGAAGCATCAGCCGGGGAACAAATGTTCCGTCCCGATAAACAGGTTCGGTGCGGGCGCGCGAAATCCCCAAAATAGCGACTTCGGGCGAATTGATCACGGGTGTGAAACCGGTTCCCCCTATTCCGCCTAAATTTGAAATCGAAAAATTGCCGCCCTGCATCTCTTCAATACTCAATTTTCGCTCACGGGCTTTCCGCGAAACTTCATTCAGCTCCACCGAAAGTTCCGTAATGTTCTTTTGATCCGCGTCTTTGATTACCGGAACAAGCAGTCCGCGATCCGTATCCACAGCCACGCCGATGTTGTAATAATGTTTAAAGATAATTTCGTTTTTACCCATATCGACGCTGGCGTTAAATTGCGGAAAAGCTTTCAACGCCTGTGCCGTTACTTTTAATAAAATGGCGGTTACGGTCAGCTTGCCGCCGGCTGCTTCCACGCGCGGAGCGTATTTTTTCCGTAAGGCTTCCAAATCGGTGATGTCGGCTTTGTCAAATTGGGTAACGTGCGGGATGGCGCTCCAGGCGTAACTCAGGTGTTTTGCCGTTATTTCGCGCACCCGGTTCATAGGCTGATGTTCCACTTCGCCCCAGCGGGAAAAATCGGGTAACGCCTCCGCCTGAACTCCGGCAGCCGCGCCGCTTTGTAAAGCCCGTTGTTTGTTTAACAATTTTGAATAAGCCTTAACATCATCGGCGGAAATTCTTCCGCCGGGTCCTGTTCCGGGAACCCGATTGATATCGACTCCGATTTCGCGGGCAAAACGGCGAACGGAAGGAGCCGCGGGAGCGACTTCGCCTTTTTTAATTTCTCTCGGCGCGGGGGGCGGAAGCGTTTCGGCGGAAGATTCGGGCGTTGTTTGCTCCGAAAGCGGTTCTTCACCGGCTTCAGGTTTATCTTCCGTTTCGGTTTCCGCCGCGGGTTCGGGAGCCGCTTCTTTCGTTTGTGTTTCGGCTTTTTGCGGAACGCTTTCTTTCGTTTCGGAAGGTTCGATGACAAAAAGCGTTTCTCCGATCTGCACTTCATCGCCCTCGCCGATTTTAATTTCTTTCACAATGCCGTCGCGTTCGGCTGGCACTTCGATGACGGCTTTATCGGTTTCCAGTTCCAGTAACGGTTCGTCTTTGCGGATTGCTTGACCCTCTTTTACCAGAATATTTGCCACGCGACCGGAAGTGATATTTTCTCCTAATTCGGGTAATTTAAATTCTATTGTCATTGTTTATTCCTCAAATCTCGTTTTCTTTTAACTAATCATCGGATTTGGTTTTTCCGGATCGATTCCCAATTCGCCGATCGCCTTTTGCAGGACGTCCGTTTTAAGTTGTCCTTCTTTCCAAAGCATGTAAAGCGCGGCGTAGGCGATGTAGCGTTCGTCCACTTCAAAAAAGTCGCGTAAATGACGTCTGCCGTCGCTGCGTCCGAACCCGTCGGTGCCCAGCGTGAACAACTGACCGGGTATCCATCTGGCTATGGATTCGGGCAATGCCCGCACGTAATCGGAAACCGCCACAAACACGCCTTTGGAATTCTTAAGAGCTCTTGTCACGTAGGGTTCCTGTTTTTTATGAGGATGCAGAAAATTCTGGCGTTCGGTTATCAGGGCGTCGCGATGCAATTCTTTGTAGCTGGTTACGCTCCAGACATCGGCTGCCACGCCGTATTTTTCCGCTAATATTTTCTGAGCTTGCAGCGCCTGATTCAAAATCGCTCCGCTGCCCAATAACTGAGCCTTTAATTTACTGTTCTTTAAGGGCGAAGAATTAAAGCGATAGATGCCGCGAAGAATTCCTTCCCGCACATCCTTGCGCTTTGGCATTTCGGGTTGGGCGTAGTTCTCGTTCATCACCGTGATATAGTAGAAAATCTTTTCCTGCTTTTCGTACATGCGTTCCAGCCCGTCTTCGATAATAACGGCTAATTCGTAAGCATAAGCGGGATCGTAAGCTTTTAAATTTGGAACCGGATAAGCGAGCAGATGGCTGTTTCCGTCCTGATGCTGTAGCCCTTCTCCGGCGAGAGTAGTTCGTCCGGCAGTGCCGCCGATCAAAAACCCGCGCGTTTGCATATCCGCGCCCGCCCAGACCAAATCGCCAACGCGCTGCAAGCCGAACATGGAATAAAAAACGAAAAAAGGAATGGTATTGATATTGTGATTGGCGTAGGCTGTTCCGGCGACAATAAAAGACGACATGGAGCCTGCTTCGGTGATGCCCTCTTCAAAAATCTGTCCGTTTTTGGCTTCTTTGTAATAAAGCAAGTTCTCACTATCCACCGGTTCGTAAAGCTGACCGACGTGCGAATAAATTCCCACCTGCCTGAAAAGCGCTTCCATTCCGAATGTTCGTGCCTCGTCGGGAACAATGGGTACAATCAGTTTACCGATTTTAGGATCCCTTAACAGCTTGGTAAGTATGCGCGTAAATACCATTGTTGTGGAAACTTCTCTGCCTTTGGTGCCTTCCGAAAATTCTTTGAACAGGTCACCTTTGGGGGTAACCACTGCCGAGCTACTGGTTCTTCGGGTCGGAATGAATCCGCCCAAGGCTTTACGACGTTCTATCAAATACTGCATTTCGATGCTGTCCGGGGCGGGTTTGTAAAACGGAATTTCGTCTATCTGCTCGTCGGAAATGGGAATTCCGAAACGCGAACGAAAGTGTCTTAATTCCTGTTCGTTAAGTTTCTTTTGCTGATGGGTGATGTTTTTTCCTTCTCCGGCTTCGCCCATGCCGTATCCTTTGACGGTTCGGGCTAAAATGACGGTCGGCGCGCCTTTATGATTTACTGCGGCGTGATAGGCTGCGTAAACCTTTTCCGGGTCGTGCCCGCCCAATCGCAATTTGGCTAATTGCTCGTCCGAAAGGTGCTCGACCAATTTCAGGAGCTTTGGGTATTTTCCCCAGAAGTGTTTGCGCAAATAGGCTCCGCCGCGCACAACGTAATTCTGATATTCTCCGTCAACCACTTCGCCCATGCGTTTTACCAAAAGTCAGTCTTTATCTTTAGCCAACAGGGCGTCCCAGTCGCTACCCCAAATTACTTTGATGACGTTCCATCCGGCGCCGCGAAAAACGGTTTCGAGCTCCTGAATAATCTTTCCGTTTCCGCGAACCGGACCGTCAAGACGCTGCAGGTTACAATTGATTACAAAAATCAGGTTGTCCAGTTTTTCCCGAGCCGCCAAAGAGATCGCGCCGAGGGCTTCCGGTTCGTCCGTTTCGCCGTCGCCTAAAAATGCCCAGACCTTTTCGCCGCCCGGTTTTTTTAGTCCGCGGTCTTCCAAATATCGGTTAAATCGCGCCTGATAAATAGCCATCAACGGACCAAGCCCCATGGACACGGTGGCAAACTGCCAAAAATCCGGTTTTAACCAGGGGTGCGGGTAAGAGGGCAAACCTTTTCCGTCTTTATGATGTTCGTGGCGGAAGTTTTTTAATTCTTCAACGGAAATACGACCTTCCAAAAACGCCCGCGCGTAAATTCCGGGCGACGCATGTCCCTGAAAAAAAACAAAATCCCCGCTGAATCCTTCCGACGGAGCGCGGAAAAAATGGTTAAATCCCACTTCGTACAGCGTGGCTGCCGAGGCGTAGGTGGAAATGTGCCCGCCTATTCCGTTTTCATTGCGGTTGGCGCGAACCACCATCGCCATGGCGTTCCAGCGGGTAATGCTTTTGATGCGCCGTTCGATTTCGCGGCTTCCGGGATAAGGCGGCTGTTCTTC
>JAJRSN010000039.1 GCA_024278715.1 Calditrichota bacterium | reverse complement strand
GAGGGAAATCCGGCTTCGTTCAAAATCGATTGCACAAGATACGAAGTGGTTGTTTTGCCGTTTGTGCCGGTAATACCGACAAGGGTTAAGCGGTCTATTTCCGGACGGTAAAAATTGGCAGCAAGCGTTGCTAAAATTTTTCTGGAATCCGGAACCACAATTTGCGGAATTCCCAAATTCTTTTGCTTTTCTTCCACAACCGCAGCCGCGGCGCCCGAACTAACCGCCTTTTTTAGATATTGATGCCCGTCGGTTTTAAAGCCGCGCACCGCAACAAACAGGTCTCCCGCCGTTACTTTTCTCGAATCGTATTGAATTCCGCCGACGGCAATACGCTTTTGCTCTTCGGATAATGCAACCTTTATTTCCGAAAACAACTCTTTTAATGATTTTTTCCGTTCGCTCATAAAAATCTTACTCCGAATTCCGAATTTGCGTTTCTCAAGATATTCCGCCTCTTAAGGAGCGCTGCACGTTAAAACCAGCCTGGCTCTATTTTTTACAATCGTCCCCGGCGGTAAACTCTGTTTGTAAATAATGCCGGTGGGATCGCCGACAATTTTTAACTGTAATTTTGACAAATCAATTAATGCAAAGGCTTCGCGCAGGGTCAGTCCTGTCAGCCTCGGCATCTTTTCGGACTGAATCGGTCGATCGCCCAATTCCACGATTAATTCGTCGTCCTTCATGTAAGAACGAATCACATAATCGCCCTTTCCCTGCAAATCGTAATCGATGTCTTTCGCCTTCAGCAACTGTTTGGCGTCCTCCCTGGTAAAGCCGGTTAAATCGGGAACATTCCGATTTTTCCGAACCAGCAGCATTTCGTGCTTTGACGACTTTTCGTCATTTTTGTGCATCCGCGCGGGCATATCCAAATTCATTATTTTGTACATGATTTCTCTGAAAACCGGCGCCGCGACCTGACCTCCGTAAAAATGCGTTTTGGGTTCGTCGATAATAACCACACAAACATATTTGGGTTCGTCAAAAGGCGCAAAACCGGCAAACGAAGCCAAATATCTGTTGGAATAGTAGCCCCCTTCGGGCTTCACCTTTTTGGCGGTTCCGGTTTTACCGCCGAGAGATATACCCTCTATTTTGGCTTTGGTTCCGGTTCCCTCTTCCACCACCGAAAGTAAAAATTCTTTTATTTTGTTACTCACGCGTTCCGAAATCGCCTTACGGATTAAGAGCGGTTTATGTTTTTCGATCACCGTTCCGTCGGGGTCTGTAATTTTCCAGACGACAAACGGACGAAAGAGCCTGCCTCCGTTAATAAGCGCCGCGTAACTTGTGGCGAGCTGGAGAGCCGTCACTCCGATTCCGTATCCGATGGAAACGGACGCCTTTTGCATTTTTGACCATGTGCCCGGCTGACTTAAAAAGCCTTTTTCTTCCCCTTCCAGATCGATTCCGGTTTCCGAGCCAAAACCAAAACTCTTCAGATAGCGGAAAAGCGTATTGGAAGGTAAATCCTGCGTTAGTTTAATCATTCCGATATTGGAAGATTTAGAAACCACTTTTTTAAACGTTAACCAGCGGTGTGCCCTTGAATCCGTAAAAACTTTATCGTAGAGCCGTAACCGACCGTTTTCACAATAAACCAGATCGCCGGGCTTTTTTAAGTTAGTCTGCAAAAGCGTGGCAGCCGCAAAACTTTTAATTGTCGAGCCTGGTTCAAACACATCCGTAATAATTCGGTTCTTTTTGTTAAACGCCTTAAAATCCTGCTGATGATTCGGATCGAACGAAGGGAAGTTCGCCATGGCAAGCACACGCCCTGAATTGGGATCCAATACAACACACATTCCGGAAGCGGCTCGGGAATTTTGAACGCCGCGACGAAGCTCCTGCTCGACCACTGTTTGAATATTCTTATCGATGGTCAGATAAATATCTTTTCCGTTTTCGGGCGCTTCGATAGGAAAATCGGCGTTGTAAAAAATTCTTCCTCCGGGCGAATATTGCAAAATAGCGGAACCGTCTTTTCCTTTTAAAAGATCGTTAAATTGCAATTCCAGTCCCCCGAGACCCCGGTCGTCGGGATCCGTAAATCCGATTAACTGAGCGGCGTATTCTCCGTAAAGATAGCTGCGCCGAAAAACGGGAATCTTAATAACTCCCGGATCCTTCAGATTTAAAATAGGCTGAATCTCTTCAGCAGTTACCTTGCGCTCCAGATAAACAAAACGACTTTTATCGCGCAATTTTCCGGCGAAAAACGATTCGGGCTTCTTGAAAATTTCAGAACAAAGCCGGATTAATTGTTTCCTGTTTTTTACCAAAGACGGATCGGCTGCCAGATCGTAGTGGATGGTGTTTGTAACCAGCCTGTTGCCAGCCCAGTCATAAATAAGCCCTCTCTGCGCGTGGAGCGTAAGCCGCCTGAAATACTGGTCTTTTGCCAATTTTTGAAAATAATCTTGCCTGACAACCTGCAGGCGGAAAAAATTGACTTCCAGAGCCAGCCAGAAAAGGGCGATGCCGACGATTAACAGGATCCAGCGTAAATTC
>JAJRSN010000038.1 GCA_024278715.1 Calditrichota bacterium | reverse complement strand
TCGGCAATACGCCCGACCGCCTTTTGAATATCGCTGTCCGAAATATCGAGTATCATTTTAGGTAAAATTGATTGCCGGACAACCTTCTCCATCTGTTCCTGCTCGGCGATAAACAAATTCAAATCGTCATATTGACTCGGATTACCCGAAACTTTTAAGCGTTCCCGTCTGGCATCTTGAAAGGTTTCCGGATCCCGTTTACAAAAAATCAGATTAAAACCAATAGCTTTTAAACGTTTTTCCAACCAGTTAAAATCATACTCTGTTCCGTAAACTCTTTTTTGATAAATTAGTGTGGAAACATGAAATCGGTCAATAATCCACGAATAATAAGGCAGCAGTTCAAATAAACGCATCCAGGTACGATAGGTTTCCATCGCCCGTTCTTTCTCGTCGGGTTCAAAATTGATCAATCCCCTGCCCCAGGGAAAGTTCGTGAATCCGCACCATTCTCCCGAAATTAACGGAGAATGATACCTGTATTTTCGCCTGCCCACAATCCGCGGATGTTCATTGAGAGCAAAAGCAATTTCTGTCTTAAACGTCAAACGGGTTCCCTCTAAAATAATTTTCGGACATAATTTTTTACCCATGCCATCTCCTTTGTAATTTTCCGTCGAAGAGATTTAAGCCGGTTCTAATACATTTCTGACAATTTTAAGGTTATTTCTAACCAAAAATTGATCGAAATCAAATTATCAAAGGCGATTTTTTTAAACAAGAAAATTTGCCTTTATTTTCGTAATAATTATACGATAATGAAATTAAGCGCTTCAATAATATTCAGGGAGAAAAACCATGGTTACTTTAGTAAAGAAGAAAGAAACTCTAAAGGCGGAACCTCCAAAGCAGCCGCTTGCCAAAAAACTGAATGCCAAACAAAACGAATCGCCCGCCGAAGTTCTATCTATCGACGAAATGATTAAGCAGATTATTAATCACCATATCGGAACCGGAGCCCTGGTTTAACAAAACTCCGCCTGTCTTAGGTTCGTCGCTTTTGTATTAAACGGCATTATTCATAATAATAGATTTTACATCCGCAGCCATCCCACATGTCTTCGTAAATTTTCATACGCTCCGCGATAAATTTTTCGGCTTCTGCCTCCGTCTTAAAACCACGCAGTAAAAATTCGCCTTTATCCGATTTTTCCTGCACGATTAAATATTGATTATATTTTAAAAGACGAATCTTATCTGCGATCATAGTATCGTGTTCCTGAATTAATTGGCAGGAATTAAGAATTTCCCGCGCCGTCTCTTCCGAAACAACGACAAATCGTTCGTTCTGTAATTTCTGAATGATCTCCTGCATCATAAAGCTTCCTCCGTGCTTTTTGCATTAGATACGGTTTGGGCGCGGGGGATACATTCTTTTTTTATACCGCAGATAAGACCACAGATTAACCTGATTACGGACCGCAGATGAACACAGATCACACTGATTGCGCTGATTAAATTGGGTCTTTGGGTTTTTATCGCTTAAATAAGAGAATTTGTTCTCATTTTAAATTTAGAGTTAGTTCGGGAAACCTTGTCCTGTCATTTCGAATGCAGTTAGAAATCTTGTAACTCAGACAAAAGCAAAAGATTTCTCTTCGCTGCGCATCTACTATTACTATTGACATCTGATAGAGCAAACCTCGAAAACGAGCAATTATGTTAGCATCAATGTACTGGCTGACATATTTGCTCAGGCAATACATTAATGTCACTAATTTAATATTCAATGGCAAGACCATTGTTAAAGCCTCGAAATGACAATTACGAACATTTCCGGATCGGACATACGATTATTCTTTGAACTTAATTTTAGTGATCTAAAAAAATAAGTCTGTTTTTGCTGTCAGAAGCGAGGATAATTTTTGTCATCGGTTATCAGGTTATTAAAAGGTTAACAAATACAATCAGCAGCAGGAAAACTCTGTGTAATTTTCGGGAGTGTTTATCAAGCCCCTAAAGGGGCTTCCAAAGGTCGTAAACGACCTATCCGCCTCTTTCTCGTCGCACTCAGCTCAAAATGACAATTACAAAACTTTTCGGGAAGTAAGCATTCTAACTTTAAATTCATTTTACTCTCCGAGCGTTTTGTGACTTCTTTGTGTGCATTGTGGCTATTCTTTACCGCTTATTGATATCTATTGAAATAATTTAACATATTGATTAGAATTGCGGAAGAAAATTTTACAGGAAGAACAGGTCATTTTTTGACACATTAGGTTAATCGATTTTTGAGTACAGGTAAAATGAACTAACGGGTAAACAGACCATGATTTGTGAAAACACAAATTTTCCCTGAACATACTTACTCTCTGCAAAAAAGTAAGGAAAAATTTAAATTCAAGTAGAAAAATGATTTCACACCACGTTAATAACTGTTTTTTAACGTGGTTACAAAAAGGAATTCAAAAAACAACCGGACACCGGTGATTTGAAGAATTGCCAAAAATCGGAAGTTGCGGCATTTTTATCGATTTGCTGCGCTGCCCGTCCCCAACGCCCTTTTTCAATAAAGAAACGGCAGAGAGTTCCGAATGTTAGGATGGCGACGAAAATTTCGGGAGCATTCCCTTTAAAGTAAAAAGGCGTTAATACCATTTTCTTCGCTGTTATTAAAAAAGGAGAGAAAACGTGACGCTTAAAACTCTTTCCGAAGGATCGACTATCGGAGTAATTGCGCCGGCTTTCCCGCCGGACGCGCAAAAACTGGCAAAGGGATTACAATACCTTAAAAATCTGGGTTACAATATCAAAGAGGGCAAAAGCTTAACGGCTCGTCATTTGTATTTCGCCGGAAGCGATCGTTTGCGAATCGCCGAAATAGAAGAGATGTTTGCCGATCCAAAGGTGGACGCCATTTTCTGCGCCCGCGGCGGATGGGGAACATTGCGCCTGCTGGACAAACTTAACTACGAGCTCATCAAGCAAAATCCCAAAGTTTTGGTGGGATATTCCGACATTACCACGCTTCAGCTTGCAATTTACCAAATGGCTGAAATACCGTCTCTTTCGGGTCCCATGGTAGCGGTTGAAATGGGCAACGGTATTTTGGACTTTACTGCGAAACACTTCTGGGATCAAATTCAGAATCCCAAGCCGTGGTATTCGTTCGGGTTCCGTGACGAGGATGTGGAAATATGGACGGAGGGCGAAGCCAGGGGATTGTTAACCGGCGGTTGTCTTTCGATGCTTGCCCATCAATTGG
>JAJRSN010000037.1 GCA_024278715.1 Calditrichota bacterium | reverse complement strand
TTGATTCATGTCTATCTCGATACCACGCGCACTGAATTTCCGCTAACCGCTATCCGCGACCGCAATATGCCTTTATTAGCAAACCGGTATTATCTGGGTCGCAACTATCCGAATCCGTTTAACCCGACAACAACGATCCCGTTTGTTATTCCGTCTTTTGCCAAGGGCGAAAAGGTTTCCATTCATGTTTACAATATTCTCGGGCAAAAGGTAGCCACCGTTTTTGACGGCGTAGCCAAAGTCGGATTGAATACGGTAACATGGGACGGTAAAAATTACGCCGGTCGTTCGGTCGGTTCGGGAATTTACATCTATCGTTTAAAAGGAAAAGATGTTTCGTTGCAGCGGCGCATGTTGCTCATTAAATAAAAAGACAGGCACATTGTGCTTTATTTATCTCAAAGGGAAGAAATTCCCTTTGAGATTTTTTTATCGTGGAAGTTTTCTGCCATAAAAACATTTCTTTAATACCTAAAAATTGATTTGGAATAAAATTTTTCAATGCGGAATTAATAAATTATATTGTTCCGTCGTTAAAATTTTGGAAAAGGGGATCAGGTGTTCACAAAGGTTTTGTTTACGGTTTTTTTATCAGTAATTCTGCTTACGACAATCCGGGCGGAAGAGTATCAGCAAAACGAAATTCTGTTTTGCATTAAAGCCGACCGCTTGCCTTTAACTATTCAAAGAAATTCCGATGCCGTGCTCACGAATAATCCTGCGATTAATCGATTGTTAAAACGGTACGGAGTAATTAAAATCGAAAAATGGTTGCCCATGGCAGACGATAAAGACGTTGTGGATGGCGTAAAGTTAGCCAATATTTATCGCGCGGTTTTCAAAGATAAAAAATCAATGGATCGGCTAAAGGTAATATTAAATGAATTCAGGCTTATCGACGATGTCCATTCGGCGGCGTTGGAAGCGATTAATCGCGTGGCAGGTAACTTTGAGCCTTATATTCCCAACGATCTCTATTTCGAAAGACAGTGGTATTTAAATAAGATAGGAGCGCCCGAAGCCTGGGGCTTGTGGCGAAATAAAATACCCGGAGATTCGACCGTTTTAGTTGGTGTGGTGGATACGGGTGTGGATTACACCCATCCCGATCTTGCCGACGCCTTGTTTATTAATCCCGGCGAGGATGTGGACGGAGACGGGCAGATTACCGAAGTCGATGAAAACGGCATAGACGACGACGGCAACGGCTATGTTGATGATTTTATGGGTTGGGATTTCGCCGGAGCAAAGCAACCGAATCCGAGTCCCGATAACGATGTAATGCCGCCGAACGCCGGAAAATACGCTGAATTAAGTCACGGAACGCACGTGTCAGGAATTATTGCGGCTGTCGCGGACAACGGGATTGGTATTGCCGGAATTTCTTTTAGAAGTAAAATTATTGTAACCAAACACGCCTTTGACGATGATTTAACTAATCCCGGCTTGGTTAAAGGCTATTCGGGAATTTTGTATTGCGCCAAGATGGGCGCAAAAATTATCAATTGTTCATGGAGCGGCGGGTACGATTTTTACGGTAAGCTGGTCGTTGACAATGTGACAAAAAATTATGGCGCAATTGTTGTCGCCGCAGCCGGCAACGATTCCCGCAATAATGACAACAACCATATCTATCCCAGCGATTTTGACAATACGATTTCCGTCGCCGCCCTGCGCAATGACGACCGCAAAGCGTATTATTCCAATTTCGGCAATGTAATAGATATCAGCGCTCCCGGAGGAGAAGGCGGCAGTTACACCAACGCCATCTTAAGCACCATTCACGTGAGCGCCGGTTCTTATACTTCGTGGCAGGGAACATCAATGGCTTCTCCGGTGGTTGCCGGAGCTTTTGCCCTGCTTAAAGCATGGTTTCCGGACGATGATCGTGATGCTTTGGTGAATCGTTTACTCGGTTCAGCAGATCCGATCGACGATATGAACCCCGGTTTTATTGGACTTTTGGGAAGCGGACGAGTCAGCGTTTACAACGCGATTGCCCGCGAATTTTTCCCGAAGATTTCTCTTACCGGTTATAAATGGCAAACCCCAGACAGTACGCCGCCCCAACCCGGAGATTCAGTTTTATTAAACATAAAACTGAAAAATGCGAAAAATTGGGCGGACGCTTTCAACGTCAGGGTAAATCTGTTTTCTCCCTCTCCTTTTATTAAGATTCTCGATTCGTTGATTGTTTTCGATTCGCTTCCGGCTGGAAAACAGGCGGAAAATTTCGATCTTACTCCGCGTGTTTTAATTATGCCCAATACGCCCTATCAAAAAATTCCCTTTCAATTAAAACTCACGGCTAACGATACAAGCGAATTTTCTTATTCCACGACTTTTGATTTGCAGATATGGGTTTCCGCCTTTCAAAACGGCTTTCCTTTGTCCGGATATGATTTTAACGGTCCCTTGTGCGTGGCAAAACGAAATTCGGATGAAAAGGTGATTGTTGCCATCAACAATTCAAATCAACTAGTCGTTTTTGACGCCAAAGGAAAGGCGCTTCCTCATTTTCCCATCGATGTGGGCGCCACTACAGCCGCTCCCGTTGTTGCCGACCTCGATAATGACGGACAAGCGGAAATAATTACGGTCAATCGAGAGGGCGTGTTGCGCGTGATCGGTTTTGATGGGAAGATTGTTAAGGAATTCGACATCGGCGAGCCGGTTTACGGAGATGCCGTGGTAGCAAATTTGGATGATGACCCAGAGCTTGAAATTGTTTTCGGCACAATGCGCAAAAAACTCCATGCCTTTAATCTTGATTCTACGGAAGTTCCCGGATTTCCCAAAGCCATGCCGTCGCTTATAAATTTGGGCGGAGCCTTAGCCGATTTTGACGGAGACCTAAAGCCCGATATTGTGATAGGAACTTTTGATTATTCGTTGCATATTATTACCAGTCAGGGAGATTCGCTTGAGAATTTTCCGGTCGCCTTGCCGTCGCGTTTAATCGCCAATCCCCTGGTCGGCAAAGAAAAAGACAGCTTGTTTATTATTGTTTCAACCCTTGATAATAAAATTATTAAAATAGATAAAAAAGGCGTTATTGAATTTGAATACAATGCCGGAGAAAGCGTAATCGGATCGCCCGCCATAGTCGATCTTAATCAGGACGGTAACCTGGAGATTATTTTTGTCACACAAAGCGGAAAGCTTTATGTTTTAAATAGCTCGGGAAGTACGTTCGGCGATCAATTTCCGTTGAATTTGGAAGGTACGCCTAAAACGGGACCCTTGTGCCTGGATGTTGACTCTGACGGCTTATTGGAAATTCTTGTGGTCATGGATCAGGGGTTAGTCCACCTGATTCGCGAGAACGGTTCCGAATTTGAAAATTTTCCTGCTGATCTGGAGGAAGGGATAAACGCCGCGCCGGTGCTCGATGATCTGGACGGCGACGGCGATACCGAAATTATTGCCGGCGGAAACGAACATCTTTTTGTGCTCGATTTACCCACGCCCTTCGGAAACGCGCCCGCCTGGAACACCTATCAGGGCAACAACAGGCGTACGGGAACTTTTGGCGTTCAAGTGACAGGCATCTCGTCAAATAATCAGGCTGTTCTTCCGGACAAATTGATGCTGCTGCAAAATTATCCGAATCCCTTTAATTCGGAAACGGTTATTCAATTTTATGTGCCTGCGCGTTTCCGGGGACAAAACGGAAAATTAACCGTTTACAATGTATTGGGAGAAAAAGTTTTTACTTACGAAATTGCAACGGCGCGGTCAGGGCTGCAGCGCGTCCGTTGGAACGGAGTGAATTTTTCAGGTCAGCCCGTGAGTTCCGGAATCTATTTTTACAGCCTGACAGTGGGCAAAAGTTCGGCGTTCAGGCGGATGTTGTTGCTTAAATAAGACCCATCCTGAAAAGAGTATTTTTGGGTAAAGGCGGGTTTAACGTTTTTCTTCCGGACGTACGCCGGCTGAACACAGAGGAGTTTTTCCGTGAGCGATATTTGAGTTCTGCGAAATTGCGTGTTTTGCCTTTTCGATCCGGAGCGGTCGCGAAAAGGAATAGAATAATCATGAAAAAATAGATTTTACGGTCGCCGCTTAAACCGTCTCATTCGGGATAAATCTTTTTGCGCTGAAAGTAAAACCGACATTTTGCAGAGTTCAAAAAACAGAGATAATATCTCAACCGGAAGTTTTATGAAATCACAAAAACGTTTTGTCGTTGTCTTTTTAATAGCTCTCGGGCTGCAATCGATTTTTGCCGGAGAGTTCTATTCAAACCGCTTATTAGTGGCTTTAAAGCCGAATGAATCGTCATGGATAACAGGAACGGTTGTTAAAAACCGGGGAAGAATCTCTCCGGATTTAAACAATCTTTTTCGAAAGTACCGGGTGGTTCGGCTGGAGCGCTGGTTAAAATCGGCTGACGAAAACGATGTTTACAACGGCATTGATTTTAGCAAGGTGTATCGGCTGTATTTACAAAAGTCTTCGCTTCTGAACGCGGCGAAAAATGAGTTCGCGGCGCTTCGTTCCGTGCAAAAAGCGACCGCGGAGCCTAAAGTTAAAATCGCCATGCCCCTTCCCGCTACCGTTCCCGTTGATCCTTATTACAACCGTCAATGGTACTTAAAGCGTATTATGGCAAACTATGCCTGGACGCTTCTCGATCAGGTAAACAATGATACCACCACTGTATTGATCGGGATTGTTGATACGGGAATTGACTATCTGCATCCCGAATTGGAACAGATGCTTTATGTTAATCCCGGCGAAGACATCGACGGCGACGGCGTTATGACGGAAAGCGATCTTAACGGAATAGACGACGATGAAAACGGTTTTGTTGACGATGTTTCGGGATGGGATTTTTCCGCCGCTTCGGATACCTTAATCGGCGATAACGATATTCGTCCGCCCAGCGCCGGAGCAAATGAAATTTTAAGCCACGGCACGCACGTGTCGGGAATTGCCGGTGCCATGCCCGATAACGGAATAGGCATCAGCGGCATCGCCAGACACTACAAAATTATCGGTACCAAGCACAGTCTGGACGATGACCTTGTAAACGGGTACCTTTACAACGCTTACGACGGAATATTGTATTGCGCCAAATTGGGCGCAACGGTGATTAATTGTTCGTGGGGAGGAAGCTATTACAGTTCGTTAGCGCAAGATTTAATTAATATGATTTCGGAAAAATACGGCGCTATTGTTGTTGCCGCGGCGGGCAACGATAATACCAATAACGATGCCAATCATTTTTATCCCAGCGATTTGGACGGAGTAATAACCGTAGCCGCGCTCAGTTCAGGCGACAGAAAAGCCTCGTTTTCCAATTTCGGACGGGTCATCGACATCAGCGCGCCCGGGCAGGGTATTTACAGCACTATTCATTATTACAAGGGCGGTTACGCTTCGTGGCAGGGAACCTCCATGGCAAGTCCCGTGGTTGCCGGATCGTTTGCCCTGCTGAAATATTTTTTCCCGAATTTCACACGGGAAGAATTGATTGACCGCTTGTTAAAAGCAGCCGATCCGCTTGATTCGTTAAATCCGGGATATGCGGGTTTGCTGGGCAGCGGGCGCGTGAATGTTTACAATGCAATTGCTCCGCATTTTTTACCCGGAATTTTTGTAAAGAGCGATTCCGTTCTGTTCTCGGATGATAATCTGAATCGACAAATCGATCCCGGCGAAACCGTGAATATTTCGCTGACCGTAGCCAACAGGGCAAACTGGCAGAATGCGGGCGATGTTAAAATCGCAGCCCGCTGCGACGATCCGTTGATTCAACTAACGGATTCGGTTGTGTTTTTTGGCGATCTTCCCGCAGGAGAAGCGAGGACGAACGCCTTTGAAGATTTGGAACTGCGGATTGCGCCAACCCATTCTTACAGTAATGTAAAAATCGAATTTACGATTTCAGCCGAAACAAATTCCGGTCAAACGATTAAAGAAAATTATTCCGTCGATCTTCCGCTCTCGAGCTATCAAAAAGGTTTTCCGTGGAAGGGCGCCGGCAGTTATCTTCCTTTGAGCGCAGTGAAGTCGAAAAATCCTTCAAAGACATCGATCGTGTTTATTTCAAAGAACAACGATCTCTTTCTGCTGAATGCCGGGGCGGAAACCGCTGAGAACTTTCCGATTGATCTGGGTGAATTTCATCGCGTTCCTCCGGTGATTGCCGATTTGGACGGCGACGGGCTGGAAGAAATAGTCACGTTAAGCTATCGCGGCAAGTTAAAAGTTATTTCGCTTGACGGGCGGATTTTGTGGGAAAAAGATCTTTCCGAAACCATTTACGGCTCCTTTTCCGCCGCCGACATCGATAATGACGGACAAAAAGAGATTGTTATCGGAACGATGGGCAAAAAGCTGCATGTTATTTTGCCCGACGGCAATGAAAAAGCGGGTTTCCCTCTGACACTTGGGGGGCTTGCAGAAAAAGGCGTTGCGGTTGCCGATGTAACCGGAGACGGATTGCGGGAGATTGTTTTAGGCACCTTGGACCGGAAGCTGCATTGGTTCGACGGACAGGGAAGCGAGCATCCCGATTTTCCTGTTCAGCTATCCGCCAGAGTCA
>JAJRSN010000036.1 GCA_024278715.1 Calditrichota bacterium | reverse complement strand
TTGTTTTCTGTACATCCGTCCCGGCGGCAGATTGGAAAAATATTTTAATTTGCTGGATCAAACCAGTCATTCGGTTTATTTGCTAGATCATCCTTTGAATCGGATTTTTTTGACGTCTAATGTAGTTGAACTGAATCCCGGAAATATTGAATTGATTTTAACCGAATGATAAAATTAAGCGCGGGATTATCAATTTATCGACCGATACGCAGGCAGGCAATACGGAACGATCGAACGAATAATTTAATCTTTGCGCTGTTGAAAAAAACTTAAAAACGTCATAAAAAAAATTGACAAAAAGAGTTATAAGGTTTAAATTTGTGAGCTCTAAATAAATTAGCAACGAGAAGAGCCCATCGGGGCGTAGCGCAGTCTGGTTAGCGCACCTGCCTTGGGAGCAGGGGGTCGGAGGTTCAAATCCTCTCGCCCCGACTTCGTTGCGCCCTTAGCTCAGTAGGATAGAGCAACTGCCTTCTAAGCAGTGGGTCGGAGGTTCGAATCCTCCAGGGCGTACTTAGATGGTGAGTGTAGCTCAGTTGGTTAGAGCACCAGATTGTGGCTCTGGGGGTCGTGGGTTCAATTCCCATCACTCACCCACTTTTGACATAAAAGCTCCCATCGTCTAGAGGCCTAGGACACCGCCCTTTCACGGCGGCGACAGGGGTTCGAATCCCCTTGGGAGTGCCTCGAAAAAGCCCGCAAATCGCGGGCTTTTTCATTTATTAAGGACGTAAGCGGAAAAGGTTACTTGTCACGCATTGCGACCTTGTTAAATATCGATCGATTCCGAATTTTAGAGGAGCATTCCTATTTAACTAAGTTTTGTTTTGAATTTAGATAATTTGAATTTGTTTCGGATTTACGATTTTCCTCTTCCGTTAACCTTGTTAATTTGTAATTCATCTGCCGGAGTTGGAAAAAAATAACCGCAGAGTTCTCAAAGAATTCACAAAGCACACAAAGAAAAATAAATTATTACAGCTTTCTGCTCTCAGCTATCTGCTTTCTGACATGCTCATTCTCTGCTCTAAACCAAACGAATAAACTCTGTCACTTAGTCCCTTCGTCACTCGTAACGCGTTACGTCTTTGTAGCAAGTAAATTCTTGTTTAATCTGCGTTAAAGACCCCCCTTTTAATTTCCCCCCTTCGAACGCCGAAGGCAAGGGGGGTCTTTGCTCAAACCTCATAGTATTTGAATTTTAGAATACTCCTCGTAAACAAAGTTTTGTTTTGAATTTCTATTATTATGGTAAATCGATTTTCTGATTTATGATTTTCCTCTTCAATCTGCTTTGTCACTTTTCGTTAAGCGTTAAGCGTGTAAGCGGGTTCTCTGGTTACTGGTCACTTGTTACTATATCACTTGTCGCTCTAATCTTTAATCTTGAAAAAACTTTAATCTTTAATTTTACTTGTCACGCATCATGCGTTACGGCTCTCTGCTCTCTGACACTCATTTTTCGCCCTAAACTAAACAAATAAACTCTGTTACTATTAATTCGGCAATCGTGCAAAATTTCGACTAGCCCGTATTATTTTTTAGTGATTACAATATTACCTGCTCTACTATCAACGCCAGAGCGGCTCCAGTTGTTACAATCAAAATCACGGGACGCAAATAGCCCCTGTCCAAAAACAAAGCCGTTTTGCGCGAAAGGAAAAATCCCCCCACCACGCCGGGAATTAAGACGAATGCCCGATAAATATCGGCAACCGTAAAACGTCCGATAGTAGTAAGCGAAATTAAAGCGATAATCGTCCCCAAAATAAAAATAGCGGCTAATGTTCCTCGGAGTTTAGGTCCTTTTTGATATTGATAGACCAGCGCCATAGGCGCTCCCCCAATGGCGGCTACTGTCGCCATGAATCCGGAAACAATACCTGCTCCCAACAAATTTTTCCAGTTCAAAGAAAGTTTTATGCCGGCAACGCTTATCAGAACCGCGATAATCACAAGAACCGCAAACAGGAGTTTAAGGTGGCGAATCGGAAAAATCGTCAAAAAATAAGCGCCCGACAGAGTTCCGATTACCCGTCCGAGAGCCGCCCAGGTAAACTCTTTTAACTTAACTTCGGAGCGATCCCGCAAATACATCAATATGGTCAAAACCACGGCTGCCAGCAATAAAGGACCCGGAACAAATCTATGATCGATGATAACCAACAAAGGAACGGCAAAGAGTCCCAGTCCAAAGCCGACTGAACCTTGTAGAATCGAACCGATAAAACTGATTCCCATAGCCAAGCCAATTTGCCATATTGTCAATTCGTCCATAATACTTCCTTGTTCGTTGCTGATAATAAAAAAAGAAAGATATTTAAAATTTCAATCCAACGCTAAAAAGAAATCAAGTTTGTTGGTAAAATATTCGCTTCGTTTTACAAAACAGACCGAAACTAAATTTGAAATGGCGATTTCATTCGGCTAAGGTTCTGTTTGGTTACCGTAAATTAATTTGCCAAAATTTGATTTCCCAATTGAAATTTAATATAATATAAATGTTGGGGGCTTACCTGTTGATTAAATAAAATTTTACCAGAGTATGCCATGAAAAAGTTATTGATTTTTTGGGTGGCAATTTCCTGTTTATTACCCTCATTCGCAATCTCCCAAAGTAATTTTGACATTAACGCCTATGCCCGATTTTTGCAAGAAAACCAGAATCTAACCTACGGACAACTTCAAGCAGAATTTACACCAAAGTTTGACTATTACAAGGGACTTGAACAGGGCACAAACCTTGATGAGTTTCTCTATTTTGATTCCGTTAAAACAAAATTTGACTTAACTGAACAGGAAATTGAGTTAATCAAACTTAACCAATTTGTTGTTACCGAGCGATTGAATTTCAATTGCTTCGGT
>JAJRSN010000530.1 GCA_024278715.1 Calditrichota bacterium | reverse complement strand
TGGCAAATTAAGCGGATAAATCGAAAGGGCAGAAAATGTCGAACGGAAAATCCATGGACCGCAGAACATTTTTAAGAACCGCAACCCTGGCATCCGCGGGAATTTTATGGACAAAATCCGCAATCGGCGCTTCGTCACATTTCAAAAGTAAAATCAAAAATCCGCCCAATCTTATTTTGATAATGACAGATCAGCAGCGTTTCGATACTCTCGGCTGCACCGGGAATCAGGTGATTAAAACGCCGAATCTGGATTCGATCGCCCGCGAAGGCGTTATTTTCGCCAATGCTTACTCCTCGGTTCCGAGCTGCACGCCGGCGCGCTCGGGACTTTTAACCGGACTTTCGCCCTGGCATCACGGAATGTTAGGCTACGGTAGCGTGGGAGAAAAATACAAATTTGAAATGCCGGAAATGTTGAGGAATGCCGGTTATTTTACCTTTGGAATCGGTAAAATGCACTGGTTCCCGCAAAAGGCGCTGCATGGATTCCACGCCACATTGGTGGATGAAAGCGGTCGGGTGGAACAGCCCGGATTTGTCAGCGACTATCATGACTGGTTTCATCTGCAGGCGCCCGGAGCAAATCCCGACGTCACGGGCATAGGCTGGAATGAGCATCGGGCTTCGCCTTATGTTTTGGATGAAGGGCTTCATCCCACGGCGTGGACCGGGCATACCGCTGTGCGTCTGATTCAAAACTACAAACTGTCGCAGCCTTTATTTCTCAAAGTGTCTTTTGCTCGTCCGCACAGCCCGTATGATCCTCCTCCGCGTTTTTGGAATATGTACAAGGATGAGGAGATGCCCCCGCCTTATGTTGGAGAATGGGCTAAAAAGTTTGCCGGTTTTCCCATGACCAAAAACGCCGCTTATGGCAACTTTGGCATTGAACACGCAAGAAGGGCTCGCCGCGGATACTACGCCAATATTACTTTTATCGATCAACAAATCGGTAAAATTATTAACGCCCTCAAAGAAAAAGGCATGTACGACAACGCCTTAATCATTTTTACGTCGGATCACGGCGATATGCTCGGCGATCACTATCATTGGCGAAAGACCTATCCTTACGAAGGTTCAGCACATGTTCCCTTGCTGATGAAATTACCCTCTCAAACCGAAACGGTCGTTAAACGAGGTTCAACACTTTTTTATCCGGTTGAATTAAGAGACATCCTGCCGACATTCCTGCACGCTTGCGGACAACCGATTCCCCCGGAAATGGACGGCGACAGCCTTTTGAAATTAGTCGGAAAAGAGAATCCTTCGTGGCGCTCGTTTATCGATTTGGAGCATGCCACGTGTTACTCAAAAGATAATTACTGGTGCGCGTTGACCGACGGAAGGTTCAAATACGTCTTCTCGTTTTATGACGGGCATGAAGAGCTGTTCGATATTCGGCTTGATAAGAGCGAGCGCGTAAATCTGGCTGACAAGAGCGATTTTCGGGATGTGTTGAAATTGTGGCGCGCACGGATGGCGGAGCATCTTTCCGAAAGGGGAGATGGTTTTGTAGAAGACGGAAAGCTGCAAATACGCAAAGAGACCATGCTGTACGGTCCCAATTATCCCGGCGCGGCGAAAGGTTGTTATTAAGATTAAAAAATCGAATCCTTTTTTTGGCGAAAGTTTATCGTTTCGGAGGCTGTCGCTAAAATTCTGCTCTCTCCCGAACATCCCGTGAATTTAATTTCAATCCCGTTCGGTTTTGAGATATTTTTTTCGTGATTTCAGCAGCGGAAAATAAATTTGACAGCTAATATTGAACAAAGTATATTTTATGTAAACGTTTACATTCAATGGGAACGGATTATGATCAGAAAACGGCGATTGTATTTTAATCTTTTTATTCTTTCTGCGGTTCTTTTTGCGTCTTTTGCTTGTAAGGAGAATAATTCAAAGGAAGTTACGGTAAATTTTTGGGGAATGGGAGCCGAGGGCGAAATTGTTCAAAAGCTCATACCGGAATTTACGAAAGAATATCCGCAAATTCGTGTAAAAACCCAGATGATCCCCTGGACGGCTGCTCAGGAAAAGTTAATATCAGCTTACGCCGGTAAGAATTTGCCGGATATTTTTCAGTTAGGGAACACCTGGATTCCGCAGTTCGTCGCCCTTAATGCGCTGGAAGATTTGGATTCGTGGGTGAACGAGTCAACGATAATCAAAAAAAAAAAAATATTTTGAGGGAATCTGGGAAACCAATCTGATCGATTCTGTCCTCTATGGAATTCCGTGGTACATCGATACCCGGGTTCTGTTTTACCGCAAGGATATTTTACGGAAGGCTGGTTTTGAGAATCCTCCCAAAACATGGCGGGAATTTTATGAAGTGTCCCGGAAAATACGTAGCCAATACGCTCAAGGGGAGTGTTACCCGGTTTATTTGCCGATAAACGAGTGGGCGCCTTTTATTATTTTTGGTTTGCAAGCCGGTTCCGAATTACTTAGAGATAATAACACTTACGGAAATTTCAGCAGCCCGGCTTTCAGGAAAGCTTTCGCATTTTTAATCGATTTTTATCGACAGGGGCTGGCTCCCACAGGTCTCACTCAGGTCACAAACATTTACAAAGCCTTTTCTCAGGGATACATCGCCATGTACATCTCGGGACCATGGAACGTACCCGAATTCAAAAAGTGGATGAAAGGCGATTTAGCCGATCAATGGATGACAGCCGTTCTTCCGGGACCGGATGCGGAAACGCCCGGTTATTCAATAGCCGGAGGTTCAAGCCTGGTAATGAACAGATATTCAAAACATAAAAAGGAGGCGTGGAAATTCATCGAATATTTGTCAACCGTGAGTTCCCAACTTACGCTATTCAAATTGCAATCCGATTTACCCGCCGTTAAAGACGCCTGGAATGACTCGCTTCTTTTGAAAGACCCTTACATGAAAGCGTTTTACAAACAATTCCGTTTTGTAAAATCGCTGCCAAAAATTCCGGAATTGGAGCAAATC
>JAJRSN010000529.1 GCA_024278715.1 Calditrichota bacterium | reverse complement strand
CAGAAAACCGGCAGGGAATTAAGCTTCAAAAATCGGGGAGCGGGAATTTACAGAATAGAAGTAACCAAAGACGGTCGTCCGTGGATCTTTTCAAATCATATTCGGCTGCTGCCCGAAGAGCAATAAAAAATTCAAAGCGTCATTACTCCCGTAGGAAAATATCGTCGATATGGCTGAAACACAAAAACAACCCATTCTCAAATATCTGGATTATTTTTTCGTCCTGCGACCCATGTTGTTCTATCCGGGCTGGTCAACCCTTTTAGCTGGATATTTAATCACTTACAAAGCCTATTTCTACCTTCCGCCCGAACAAATGTTGAGTCTTGATTTTCAAAAAATCGGGTTGCTGTTTTTGACCTTCGCGGCTGCGATGGGAGGAAGTTTCCTTTTAAATCAGCTCGCCGACGTCCAAAGCGATCTGAAAAACAATAAACTGTTTCTGATTTCCCAGGGACACATTCCGCGAAGAAATGCCGTTATTGAGGTAGTAATTTTATTCGCGCTGGCTTTGGTCCTGGCGTGGCGGCAAGGCGCGGAAATTTTTGTTTCGGTTGTTTTGTTTTGCGTAATAACGGGCTACTTTTACAATTTTAAGCCGTTCAAGCTTAAAGACCGCCCCTGGTGGAGTTTATGGGCTAACATGGCTATGGGCTTTTTGGCTTTTTGCCTGGGATGGTTTGCCGCGTTTCCGGAATTTTCGCAGACATTGTTCATCGACGCTTTGCCCTATCTGTTTTTTAACACCGCTCTCTATTTTTACACAACGCTGCCGGATATGGAAGGCGACAGAGCCTCCGGCAAAAGAACGCTTGCCGTGCAATACGGACAGAAAACCATTATTGTCATTTCGTTCATTCTCTTTCTGTTCAGCCTGGCGGCGGCGTTTTGGCTTAAGGATTTTCTTGCTTTGATTATTGTGGTTCCGGCGATACCTTTTTTTCTTTTGACTTTATTTAAGCAGGATACCTCTTCCACAATCAGGGCTACAAAATTCACCATTCTCTTTTTTGCCGTTGCCGTGTGCCTTAAAGTGCCGTTCTATTTTTTAATAATGGTTGCAGGTTTTTTTGCCACGCGCCTGTACTTTAAACGGCGCTTCGATTTTGATTATCCGAATTTTAAAGGAAAAGGCTGACTTTCAGCGATTCGTCCCGAAATTTTTCCGCAACAAACGTTTTGACTAATTGCCCGATGCTCAAATCCCGTTCTCAGGGAGGACAGAGAGCAGTGACGAGTAACGAGTAACAAGAGACAGAGTGACAGAGTGACAAAGTAACAAAGGGCGTAACGCGTGATGCGTAATGCGTGACGAGTTGCAGGTTGCAAATAACATTGTAAATTAAAACCAAAATATCATTTCGATGAGCGAAGCGAAATCTTTTGTTTTATTTGAGTAATAAGATTTCTCTCCCGCATTGGCGCGATCGAAATGACAGTAAACGTTTAATTCCGGAGGAATTGAATGAAAGTAGCCCAGTAATTTATTACTGGGAAGAAGTGACCTCTCCCCCTTTCTCTGCCCTTCAGGGCAAAGGTGGAAAGCAGTAACGAGTAACAAGTGACAGAGTGACAAAGTAACAAAGTAACAAAGTAACAAAGTTGGGATTGTCGGAGGATGGAAGGGAAAGGTTTAATTGTTTAATTTTTTAGAAAAATTCCGGAGGAATTGAATGATAGTAGCCCGGTAATTTATTGCTGGGAAAAAGGACGTAACGCGTGATGAGTACTCCGAGATTAGATGTTAAATTTATTAATTGCTCGGAATTTGAGAAATTTTGCTGCTTGAAAATAAGACCCCCCTTGCCTTCGGCGTTCCCCCCTTCCCGTCTTGCACGGGATAAATTGAAGGGGGGAAATTAAAAGGGGGGTCTTTAATGCAGAATAAACAAAAATTTACAGGTGACAAGCTCGTTATGAGTTACAAAATGTAATAAGAAAAAAAACCATAAATCCGAAACAAATTCAAATGACCGAATGACAGAGACGTGACGCGTGATGCGTGACGAGTAACGAGTAACATAAAAAAAGTAAATTTATGAGGAAAATCGTAAATCAGAAATTAAATAAAAGTTAGAATTTTAGCTTTTCTTCAATGACATTTGATTAAATGTCGATAATCATTTATACGCATTACGCATTACGCATTACGCATTACGCATTACGCAATACTATTTGAATGTCAGAAAAGAGGGAATCGGAATCTTTTTTTGCTTAACTTTGTTTAAGCAATTTCACAAGGGGAAAGATCAGGAAAACCAAAGAAAGGATTCATGTGTTAGGCAGAATTAAACAGGGATTAAAAAAGACCCGCGAGAGTGTTTTTTCCAAAATCAGCGGCGCATTGAGTTCGCACAAAAAGATAGATGACGATTTTCTGGAAGAATTGGAAGAAATTCTGATTACCGGAGACGTTGGCGTTGATACGACAATGGAAATTATCGAGCGTTTTAGGGAACGGGCTCGCAAAGAAAGAGTTGAAACGCCCGAAGAGCTGAATGAAATTTTAAAAGACGAAATCGGCAAACAGTTAATCGTTCCGCCGCAGGAGCCCGAAGTAAACAAGCCTTTTGTAATTTTGGTGGTCGGCGTTAACGGCACGGGAAAGACCACATCCATCGCCAAATTGGCTTATCATTTTCAACAGCAGGGCAAAAAAGTTTTACTTGCCGCAGCCGACACATTCCGCGCCGCAGCCATTGAACAGCTTGAAATATGGGCGCAGCGCCTGGGCTGCGAAATTATTAAACATCAGCCGAACGCTGATCCCGCAGCCGTTGTTTTTGACGCTTTAACCGCGGCAAAATCCCGAGGCGCAGATTACGTTATTATCGACACCGCCGGACGTTTGCACACTAAAGTTAATTTGATGAGCGAGCTCGGTAAAATTTATCGCGTCATCGAAAAGCAGATTCCCGGCGCGCCGCACGAAGTTATTCTTGTGATCGACGCCGGAAACGGTCAGAACGCCGTTAATCAGGCGCGGGAATTTGTAAAAGCCGTGCGGGTGAATTCCATCTTTTTAACAAAACTGGACGGAACGGCAAAAGGCGGCGTTATTTTGTCAATTAAGCGTCAACTGGGAATTCCCGTAAAATACATCGGTCTCGGCGAAAAAATGACCGATATTGAATTGTTCGATCCCAAAGAATTTGTGGAAGGGTTATTTGCCAGAGAATGAAAAAGATTTACGTTACAACATTAGGCTGTCCCAAAAACGTGGTGGATTCGGAAAATTTAATGGGACTTTTAAAACTGAATAAATATCGACTTTGCGACAATCCGAAAGATTCGGATGTTTTAATCATAAACACTTGCGGGTTTATTAACGACGCAAAGGAAGAATCGATTCAAGCCATACTAGAAGCGCTTCAGCTTAAAAAAACAGATCCGACTAAAAAGGTGTTCGTGGCTGGATGTCTTTCCCAGCGCTACCGCAAGGAACTCGAATACGAAATTCCGGAAGTTGACGCCATCTTCGGCGTTGAAGAGTATTCGGAAATTTTAAAGGCTTTGGGAACCGGGCACGCCGCCGTCGATAACATCCATCGAAGCCGATTAATAAGCACGCCGCGCCATTACGCTTATTTAAAAATTTCGGAAGGATGCGATCATACCTGCGCGTTCTGCGCCATCCCAAAAATTCGCGGAAAACACCGCAGCAAACCGATGGAACAAATTGCGGAAGAAGCCGCAAAGATAGCCGAAAAGGGCATTAAAGAACTTATTCTGGTTTCTCAGGATACTTCGCACTATGGTCGCGATTTATACGGCAAGCAGTCGATTGTTGCCCTGCTGCAAAAATTGGAGTCGCTGCCCGGGTTGGAATGGATTCGCGTTCTTTACTGGTATCCCACCAATTTCCCGACCGAAGCGCTGGAACTGATGCGGAGAAGCGAAAAACTGGTTCACTATCTGGATTTGCCCATTCAGCACATCAGCGGGCATGTTCTGCGTATGATGCGCCGTGGAGATACGAGGGAATCGATAATCAGACTGTTTACCAAAGCGCGGGAAACGGTTCCCGACATCGCTTTACGGTCAACGGTAATTTTAGGACATCCGGGTGAAACGAAAGAAGATTTCGAAGAGCTGCTGCGCTTTGTCAGCGAAATGGAATTCGACCGGCTCGGTTCGTTTATCTATTCGGACGAAGACGGAACCGAGGCTTTTGCGCTGTCCGATAAAGTTCCGCAGTCCGTTGCGGAAGAACGCCAGAGAATGCTGATGGAACTGCAAAGAGAAATTTCCCTTGAAAAAAACCGCCGCTTTATCGGCAGCGAGATGAAGGTACTGATAGATGAGCACAATGCGGAGCTGAAATTTTACTCAGCCCGTACTTACCGCGACGCTCCGGAAATAGACAACGAGGTCATTATTGTAGATGATAAAAATAAACCGTTAAAAATCGGAGAATTCCGGCGGGTGAAAATCACGGACGCCACGGAGTATGAACTTTACGCCGAAATTATTGAGTGATTAATTGAATACTGCGATTATTTGACGAACTTTTTTTAAGCCGGAGAAAATTTTGCATAAAATAATGATTTTTGTATTTTAATAAAAAAAGCGGATTTGGATTTGGTCCGGAATTTTAAACGATTTCCGCGAATTGAGGTTTAATTAATTTAAAGCGCTCGTTTGCAATCACGATGATCGTGAATTTCCCGCGGAAATTTCGGGATTGCTCTCCGGGCTTTAAAAAGATCAATTTAAAAAAAGAAACAAATCATGGCATCTTTAAGGCTTTTTTTTAGTTCTCTTTTACTCTTTGCGTTAACGTCGTCATCGTCCGCTCAATATCTGGAAACATCCCAGCAGAGCGGAGTGGGGCTTCCGTTTTTTGAATTAGCCTACCAGAACCGATTTGATCCGGATCTTCAACATCACAGACTTTTGGTAATGGCGCGGCATCTTTACGACGATTTGACCTTCATAAAAAGCGACACATCCGGCTTTGATACCCAGTTCGAAATATTATTCGCAGTTTATGATAAAAAGGGCAATGTGGTTACAAGCCATACTATCAACAAAAAATTAAATGTTCCTGACTTCGAAATGACCAACAGCCGCGAGCTGTCGCTTATAATCCGAGACGAATTCGAATTAAGCCCCGGAGAATACACCTTGCTGGCAAAGTCAACCGATTTAATAACGAATAAATCGGCAAAACGAAAAATCAAATTCAGTCTGAAGAAATTTTCAGATAAGCCCGTGGCTATCGGAAGTATTCTGTTTTTGCAGGAAGTGAAACTGGATTCCAATAATAATGTGATCGATTTTACTCCCACCTTCGGTAATAATTTTAATGTTAAAAAGGGTGCGTTTTACATCTACTTTGATGTCTTTACTCTGAAACCCGGAGAACCGTTAGAGATTCATTATATATTCAAAGGCGAAAAAGCCAGAAGAAAAAAGAAGGTGCTGGAATTTGATACCACCGTTGTCGTAGTTCCCAAACAACAGGTTTTTTCGCAATTGTTTAAACTGGAACGGAATCGTTTGAAACGAAATAAATATTTTTTGACAGTGGAAGTAATTTCGGGCAAAAAAAAGGTATCGGCTGAACAAAAATTTTCTTTTTTCTGGTCTCTGGTTCCCAGCACCGTGGAAGACATCAATCTGGCTTTAAAACAGATGAGCTATATTTTGAGTGCCGATACGTTAAATAAATACTTAAAAGCTCCGCTCGAGGTTAAACAGGCATTTTTTAAACGTTTCTGGAAAGAACGCGATCCGGATCCGACGACCTCCAAGAACGAGTTGAAGGACGAATATTTTAAGCGGGTCAATTACGCCAATACTCATTTTTCGACCATGACCCAGGACGGCTGGCTTACGGATCGGGGGCGCATTTTAATCAAATTCGGTTTTCCCGACGATATTGAACGCCATCCTTTTGAGATTGACAGCCCTCCTTATGAGATATGGCAATATTACGCGCTGCGAAAAACCTTTTTGTTTGTCGATTATACCGGATTCGGAGATTACCGGCTCGATCCGCGTTTTATCGACATGGAATACCAGTAAGCCTAATCGAGCCGTTCTATTTTGGCTCCGATAGCGGAAAGCCGTTTGTCTATTTGTTCGTATCCTCGATCGATGAGTTCCGCTCTGTCGATAATGCTTTCTCCCTGCGCTAACATGGCGGCAATTACCAGAGCAATACCGGCGCGGATATCCGGACTGCTCAATTCCTGACCCTTCAACGGCGTGGGTCCGTGAACGATCACCCGATGAGGGTCGCACTGAATGATATTGGCGCCCATAATGGAAAGCTTATCCACAAAAAACATCCTCGATTCGTACATCCAATCATGGCACAGGGTCATGCCTTCAGCCTGGGTCGCCAGCACAATCATGGGACTCATCAAATCCGTGGGAAAAGCGGGCCACACTCCCACCTGAACCTTTTCCGAGCGCGAAATCAATTTTGAAGGCTGGAGCGACAGCGTGTTGTCATCCAAAAACTTTGCATTAACATTCATCTGTTTTAGATGGAAAACTGTCATTTGCAAATGGGCTTTGACGGCGTCGTGAATGACGAGCGGACTGTTTAAACATGCGGCAGCCACGGCAAAGGTTCCCGCTTCGATGTGGTCGGGAACGACGGAATGTTCAAATCCGTGCAGACGGGCGTTTCCATAAATTCGCAAACGATTGGAACCGACGCCGTCGATTTTGGCGCCCATTTTTATCAGAACGTGGCAGAGGTCGGCGATGTGCGGTTCGCAGGCGGCGTTTTCGATAACCGATTCGCCTTCAATTGTTGCGCTTAAAAGCAGGGCGTTGCCGGTTGCCGTGACCGAAGCTTCGGTTAGCAAAACGCGAGCCGGTGTCAGTTCGGAAGCCTGTAAAATAAAATCATCTTCCGAAGAAACAACTTTTCCGCCGAAAGCCTGCACAACCTCAAAATGAGTGTTCACTTTTCGCCGACCGATAACGCATCCGCCGGGCGGAGGAAGAACAACTTCTTTAGTAACGGGCAAAAGTCCTCCAATCAATAAGATAGAAGCCCGCAGGTTTCCGGCTAATTCCCGCGTAAGGCGATTGCCTTGAATGTGTCCGCTGATTTCGTAAACCGAAGGCTCTACCCGCGTAACCGTTTTGCCGAGATTCCGAAGCAAATTTAACATCGCGTGCACATCGCGGATTTCCGGCACGTTTTTCAGCACACAGGTTTCGGCGGTAAGCGCGGTGGCGGCAATGATCGGTAAAGCAGCGTTTTTATTGCCCGCGGTTTTAATTGTCCCGCTTAACGGATGTCCGCCTTCGATCCTGAATTTTGCCATGATGTTTCCCTTTCAGCTTTTGTCTTTAAAATCGCCGATCAGCTCAACTTCCAGCCTGAGGTCGATTCCGGTTTTTGATTTGGCTTCTTTAACGACATAATTGATTAAACGAACGATTTCGTCCGCGGTCGCCTTTCCCAGGTTTTCAATAAAAGCGGCGTGGGAGGGAGAAACGACCGCGTCGCCGATCCGGTAACCTTTCAAATTCAGCGCCTTGTCGATAAAGTAACCCGCCGACGGAGTGGGCAGGTTAAGCGCTTGTTGTTCCTGCGCGGTCAGGTTTTGGAAAATGCAACCCGCCGATCTTTGCGGTTGAGCGCTTTTAAAACGCGTCCACTTTTTCATAAGCGCCTTCGCTTCTTCCGCGTTTCCCCGTTTCAGGCACAATTCCGCCCAGATTATTATTTCGCCGGTTTCGTGAAGAATGCTGTAATCGTAATCGAAGCAAAAATAATCGCGGTTTACGATTTTTAATTTATTGTTTGCAAATAGCGCGGCGCGATGAATTAAATTTCCGAAATAATTGGGTCCGCCGTGAATATTCATGTAAACGGCTCCGCCGACGGTCGCCGGAATGCCCGAAAACCATTCCAGACCGCTGATACCGTGACGCAAAAGCTCGTTCATGAGCGAGGACAGACGCATTCCGGAATCCGCGCGAATTATTACGGTCGAAGCCGGTTTGGCGCGATCTGTCGTTTGAAATTCCGGATAATTTTCACCGCGTCGTTCAATTTTTAATGAAGACTCGTTTTTACCGCAATCCTGCGCCGAATGTTCGACGATTTTCCACCTGCCGCCGGAATTATGAATGATCAGTCCCGAATAACCGGAATCGGGAAAAATGACATTGCTGCCGTTTCCCAGAATTTTAAACGGAATTCCGAATTCATCGGCGATTCGGATACCTGCCAAAAGTTCGTCGCTGCTTTTTGTTTCGATAAAAAAACGGGCGGGTCCTCCCACCCGAATAGTCGTGTAATTCGAGAGCTTAATATTTTGCCGGCAGTTCAAATGCTTTGCCCGGCAGGCTTCTAAAAAAGATTTAATCATCGTAAAAACGCCTCAGGAAAAAATGCTGCTCATGTAACGAAAGCCGGAATCGGGGAAAATGGTCACAATGTTGACCGGCAGATCGATTTCTTCAGCCAGACGAACGGCTCCGTACAAATTCGCCCCGCTCGACCCTCCGGCGATAATGCCTTCTTGTTTTGCCAACTTTCTGCTGTATTCAAACGCGGTGGCGTCGTCAATTTGATACATGTCGTCCAGAAGTTCGAACTCAATGGTTTTAAGAATAAATTCGTCTCCCAAGCCTTCCAATTTATAACGCGAGGGACGAATTTTCATTTTGTTTTTGAAATATTCGTAAAAAACGGATCCCACCGGATCGATGCCGATTAGTTTGATTTGGGGATTTTGCTCTTTTAAATAGCGTCCGGCGCCAAACAACGTTCCGCCGGTTCCGATACCGCAAACCAGATAATCTATTTTACCGTCCGTCTGTTTCCAGATTTCGGGACCTGTGGTCATGTAATGCGCCTCGTTATTGTCGAGATTGTTGTGTTGATCGATGTAAACGGAATTCGGAGTGCGTTCCGCTAAATATTGCGCGTAATTATTGTAAGAAAATTTATCTTCGGGAGGAAGCGACGCATCGACCAAAATGGTTTCGGCGCCCAAATGTTGGAGCATTCTGATTTTTTCGGGACTGGTAGAATCCCGAATGACAATTTTGCATTGATAACCCTTTTGAATGGCGACCATGGCAAGTCCGATGGCTGTGTTGCCGGAAGAATTTTCAATAATCGTGTAACCGGGTTTCAAACGCCCTTCTTTTTCCGCTTTTTCGACCATGTATTTCGCGATACGATCTTTAACGCTGCCGCCCGGATTCATAAATTCCAGTTTGGCGTAGATGTTGGCTTTTAATCCCTGCGTTACAAAGTTGAGTTTTACCAAAGGCGTGTTGCCAATCGATTCCAATAGGTTTGAACAGACCATGCCGTTTGTTTCCATTAAATCTCCCCTTCTAACCAAATAATTAAAGTTGTGAATCCATCTCCGAAAAATTGAACGAAAGATAAAAAAATAAAAAATCAGCATCAATGAAAAAAGAAAATTCTTTGGCGATAAATTTGTTTTTTATGCCGGATGAAAGATAAGACAGAAAACGGGGAGTTATTTTTTATTGCTCATCAGTTCTTTTAAAAAGAAATATTGCAAAGCAAGAACCGTTTTGCCGTCCTCAACTTCTTTGTTCATTAGTTTTTTCAGAGCCTGCTCACGGGTCCACTCGATAACTTGAATATCTTCGTTTTCGCTTTCCAATCCGCCGCCTTTGTGTTTACGATGGTTTTGATTGCAATAGCCGATGTAGATGTGGATTTTTTCGGTGGTGATTCCCGGGCTGACAAAAATAGTTGCCACGGGTTCAAGCACATCGATCTCATAACCGGCTTCTTCGATGCATTCGCGGCGGGCGCACTCTTCGGGAGATTCGTCGTCCAATACGCCCGCTACAATTTCGTCAATCCAGCCTTCTTCGCCGGCTTCGTACACCGCATAGCGAAATTGCCGGATAAGCGCAAACGAATCTTTGTCGCGTAAATAGATAAGCACGGCAACGGCTTCACCGCGTTCCAGGTTAAGTCGGCGCACAACGGGACTCCATGCGCCGTCGAACTTCTCATGGATTAATTCGGCGCCGTCAACTTTGAAAAAATCATCAAGCAGACGCTCTTTTTTTAATATTTTAACCCGCATCAGATTACACGCTCCGGATTTGTCAGCAGTTGATTTCAGAAAAGAAATATACGCAAAATTAAAAACAAAGAAAAAACCTTTCCCGAAAATCCGATTCCGGGTAATAATATGTTTTCAAATTTTGAACTAATATTTAATTTGAATAAATTTATCAATTTCGGACGAATAAACGGAAAGACCCGAAGGAGTTTTAAGATGGGAGAAAATAAAGACCTTTTGTGGGTGGAAGAATTTAAAGTTCGCGCCTACGAAGCGGGACCGGACGGAAGGGCGTCCGTTCAAACCATATTCGATTATTTGCAGGAATCAGCTTCCAATCATGCCGCTGCGTTAAAGGTCGCCAAAACGGATCTGGATCGTCTGGGCTTGACATGGGTGGTATCCCGGGTTCACATCCGGATGGAAAAATATCCCTTTTGGAACGAGATCGTACGCATTGAAACATGGCCCTCTCAAAAAGATACGCTGTTTGCTTTGCGGGATTTTGTGATATTAAATCAAAAAGGAAAGCAGATAGGTGTCGCCACAACATCGTGGATGCTGATCGATTTTAAGCTAAGAAAGCCGGTTCGTCTGCCTTCTTTTTTGGATGAAATGGTAAATACCGAGCGGGGACGCGCTTTGGACGATCCTTTCGATCGGCTGCCGGAACCGGAAAAAATTGAGCATGAAGTCGGTTTTAAGGTGCGTTTAAGCGATTTGGATATGAACAAGCACGTGAACAGCGTCAATTACATCGATTGGGCTTTGGAAGCAGTTCCTGAGGAAGTTTGGAACAAATTTTCAATAAATGAAATTGAAGTTAATTATCGGGCGGAATCGTTTTACGGCGATCGGGTTTTGTCGCAGGCGCAAATTATTGAGGGTGGAGAAGGCATGATCGTCCGGCATCGCTTACAACGGGAAAAAGACGGCAGAGAGCTTTGCAGAATTGTTTCCGGATGGCGACCGGTTCAAGGTTGATTTGAAGGTGAAAAAAAATTAAATTAAACGATCTTTGCGAGGATGGCGGAATTGGCAGACGCGCCAGACTTAGGATCTGGTGCCCGTGAGGGCGTGGGGGTTCAACTCCCCCTTCTCGCACTTTTTAGCCTGCGTTTGCGGGCTTTTTTATTGAGAGTGACTTGACAAACAGGTAAGACAAAAGACAAAAGAAAAAGATTATCAGAAAGCAGAATGCAGAAAGCTGTGACCACAATCTACTGAGATAAGTGAGTCGAAGAGGTCAGCTTATACGTTTACACCCTTAAACGCTTAATAAAAAGAATTTTCCCATCTGAACCGTACCGCATGATAGGATTGATGTTTTAAGTATAAAAACGGGGGAACGTTTTGAATAATTTAACATTCCCCCTCTGAATCGGTAAGGCTTATTGCCTATCGGACCAACATCATCTTCTTTGAAATAGAGATGCCGTTACCTGTTATTAATCTGTAAAGATACACGCCGCTGGCTAAGTTGCGTCCGTCAAAAACAACGTGGTAACGCCCGGCAGATTTGTATCCGTTGACCAGATTTGCCACCTGGTTACCGTTTAAATCGTAAACCGTTAAATTAACGTT
>JAJRSN010000528.1 GCA_024278715.1 Calditrichota bacterium | reverse complement strand
TTTCAAATCCTGCGGTTCCGTGCCGATAACCGCTCCGGTGCTCACCTTGCAGTTTTTTCCCAAAGTGGAACCGGAAGAGACAATTGCGTGAGGACCGATCAGGGTTCCGTCACCGATAACCACTTCGTCTTCAATAATGGCATAAGGAGCAATTTTAACATTCTCTCCCAATTGAGCCTTAGGATGTACAATCGCGCTCGGATGAATTTCTACCAATTAAATAGACCTCCTTAATTATCAACCACAGCAGCCATCATTTCTGCTTCGCAAACCAATTCTCCGCGGACATACGCCTTTCCGGACATCTTAAAGGTGGTTCTTCTGTTTTTGAGCATTTCCAGTTCCATCACCAACTGGTCGCCCGGTTGAACGATTTTTCTGAAGCGGACGTTATCCATACCCATAAAATAGACCAGTTTGTTTTCGACTTCCGCTTTTTCGTTTAAAAGAAGAATACCGCCCACCTGTGCCATGGCTTCCACAATTAATACGCCGGGCATCACCGGTCTTTGCGGAAAATGTCCCTGAAAAAACAATTCGTTAAAGGTAACATTTTTCACTCCGACGGCGCGCTTTTCGGGCTCCAGTTCGATAATGGAATCGACCAACAGAAAAGGATAACGGTGCGGCAGGATCTTTTTAATGGCGTTAATATCGAATACAATGCCTTTTTTGCTGATGTCCTGAAATTTTCGGGTTAATTTTTGTTTTTTGTAAATATTTCGCAATATTTTGGCGAATTCGATATTGCTTTGATGTCCGGGACGCGCCGCAAGAATTTGAGATTTAATATTCACGCCGGTCAATGCAAGGTCGCCTAACATATCCAGCAATTTATGGCGGGCGGGTTCATTGGGAAAACGAAGCGCCTTGTCGTTTAAGATGCCGCTGTTTCCCAAATCGACATCATCGTCTATGCCGAATTTTTTCTTCAGCCGGTTAATCTCTTCCTTATCAAGAGGACGATCAACAATTATGACGGCGGAATCAAGATCGCCGCCTTTTATAAGCCCTTGCTCCGCCAGCATTTCGACTTCGTTTAAAAAACAGAAGGTGCGCGCCGGCGCAAATTCGGTAATAAACTCATGTTCCAAAGAAAACAAACCGGTATGCTGGCTGCCTAACGCGGGATTTTTGTAATCAATCATCAAAGTAATTCGATAGTCATCCGTGGGCAAAGCCACAAATTCAACGCCGCGATTTTCATTTTTGTAATTCACCGGTTCATCAATAACCAAATATTCTTTATCCGCATCCTGTTCTTCTATTCCGGCTTCCAGTAATTTATTGACATAAGGCATGGCGGAACCGTCCGTAATCGGCGGTTCGTTTGCGTTTAACTCGATGACTACGTTATCGATCTCCAGACCGACCATTGCGGCGAGAACGTGTTCCACGGTATGAACCTGAATTTCGCCCTGACGCAAGGTTGTACCGCGGGAGCTATCGATTTCGTCATTCTGAACTACATATTCGACCAGGGCGGGTATTTCCGGCTTTCCCTCAACATCAACCCGTACAAAGCGTCTGCCGTAATTCGCAGGAGCAGGTTTAAAGGTGATTTTAGTGTCATTTCCGGTGTGAATACCGCGTCCCTTCAGCGAAACCGGTCTTTTAATGGTCCTTTGTTTTTTGGTCATGATCACCCCGTTGTTTTCTTTCCGACTGTTCTTTTAGATTCTGTATTTCATTTTCTAACTCACGAACGCGTTTCATTAATTCCGGCAGATGGCGCATGGAAGCTTCGATGCGTTTTTGTTTTTGAATCGGCAGAGCGGGAATACCAAACATCACCATTCCAGCGGGCACATCTTTTGATATCCCGCTTTTGGCAGCTATAATGGCTCTGTCATGAACTTTAATATGCCCCACAATTCCTACCTGACCGGCAATGGTTACATTCTTTCCGATCTCTGCGCTTCCGGCAACGCCGGATTGTGCCGCCATGGCTGTGTTTTCGCCAAGTTTAACGTTGTGAGCAATCTGGTTTAAGTTATCCAATTTACACCCTCGGGCAATAATAGTGGAACCGGTGGTCGCGCGGTCGATAGTCGTATTGGCGCCGATCTCCACATCATCTTCGATAATAACGTTGCCGATTTGGGGAATTTTGTAGTATTGCCCATTAACCGGCGCAAAACCAAAGCCATCGCTTCCCACAACAACTCCGTTGTGCAGAATCACTCTGTTGCCGATAACGCAATCTTCACGGACAGACACATTGGGATAGAGCACGCAATGCTCGCCTATCCGAACATTTTTAAGAATTACAACGCCCGGATAAATAACGGTATTTGCCCCTATTCGAACATTGGGTCCAATGTAAGCTAACGGAGCAACACGCGCAGAAGAATGAATTGTTGCCGAAGGATCCACAAATGCCCGGCTCGAAACCCCTTCAAAATAATCGTGTTGGGCAGGAGTAAAGAGCTTTAATATTTGCATAAACGCCACATACGCGTTAGGAACCATGATATACGGAATATGAATATCCGGCACGGGCGAATCGATGACAATTGCGCTCGCTTTGGTTTTAGCAACAAATTGTTGATATTTTGGGTTTGCTAAAAATGTAATTTGACCTTGACGGGCTTCCTCAATTTTACCCGGACCCGAGATTTCCAACTCTTCGGGTCCGTGTAATTCTCCATGAACAGACTCAGCTATTTCTTTAAGTTTCATGAACATCCCGAACTATTTTTTGCTTTTACCCTTAGTAGTGCTGACGCCTTTATTCAATTCTTCAAGAACCTGATCGGTAATATCGTATTTGGGAAGGGCGTGAACCAGCGCGCCGGAAGAAGCATCGAAAATAAAATCGTATCCCTCTTCTTCGCCGATTTTGGCGATTAACTTATTGATTTTATCGATGATCGGTTTGGTCAATTCCATACTCTTTTTGTAGAATTCGCCTTCAGGGCCCAATTTTTCGTATTTGTAGCGTTCAATTTCAAGCGCTTTATCCTGAGCCGCCTGCATTTTCTGCTGCTTTTTTTCCGGACTCAGTAGCAGGCTTTGAGAATCAATTTCTTCCAACAATGCGTTGTAATCTTTTACCATTTGCTGATATTCGGCGTCATATTTATTGCGCAATTCTTGCAATTGTTTTTGTACGTCAACATACTCTTGATATTCATTTAAAATTCTCTGTGACTCAACATAAGCGAATTTTTGAGCTTTGACCGGTAAAATAAATAGACCAACCATTAAAATTGTCAGGAATGACACATAAGCTCTCACATCTACCTCCTAATATTTTTTACTCATTCTAAAATTATTTAATAAATCATTCAATATATGAAAAATATAATAATACTCCAAATTGAAACTTAGAATCGACCGAACTGGAAATGCACCTTCCATTTGCCTTTGCGCTGACCGTATTCATTGTAATAATCGAACCCGTAACCAAAATCAATTCCGATTATCCCGATCATGGGCATAAACAAGCGCACGCCAAAACCGACCGAACGTCTTAGGGTAAACGGATTTACTTCGCTTATATCCCGCCAGGCGTTTCCGGCTTCGGCAAAAAACAGACCGAATATCGTGGGATTCGGAGAAATCGGGAAGCGCAATTCCAACGTATTGCGAACCATCGCTTTACCTCCCAGAGGGCTGCCTGCCGATGTTAATGGTCCTACCTGACCGTCGTCATATCCGCGCAACTGCTCCGAAAATCCAAGCCCGCTACCGCCAAGGTAAAAATATTCTCCATATAAAATTCGGGTCTTTTTATAGAGCGGTATAAGCGTGGCGTATTTATTGTGACTGTACAAAACAAGTCCCAAAGGCATGGGAAGATACCATTCCGCTAAAAAAGATGTCTTAAAAAAGTCCTGATCGCCGCCCAAAATTCCGCCGGACAACTCTGTGGTCAGCGAGTGCACCGATCCGCGGGTGGGAAATTCGGGATTGTCGCGGCTGTCGCGGGTAATAATTTGTGTAATACTGATTTGTTTAGTCTTACCGTAGGTGCCAAAATATGTGCTGTAACTTTGCGCCAGTTCAGGGTCTCTGATATTAGAAATTTGTGATTGCGCAAAACGAATGATCCAGTCGCCGCGGAAATAATTATCGGGCCAGTAGAACCGTCGCCCTATCCGAACGGACCCTCCGCGATCATTCTGATCCCACGGGTAATAACCGCCGCCGCGGCGGGTATCAAAAATCGAAAAGCCGCCTAAAGTGGGCGTATTAAACATCCACGGTTCGGTAAAGCTCAACGATATCGAACGATAGATGCTTCCGAACTGCCAGTCAAAGACAAGACGCTGACCGTCGCCTCCGGAAAAGGGATGCGCCAGAGAAAAATTGTTAAATGTCAGACCGATGCTGCCTATTAATCCGTCTCTTTGGCTGTAGCCCGCCGACATATTTGCCATATCGGTCGATTTTTCTTTGACGTCCAGTAACAGGTTCACATAGCGGTCATCATTGGGGATAAGGCGCACATCCGGCTTGGCGTAGGCAAAGTAATTTAAAATGGTAAGATCACGTATTGACCGTTCCAATTTGCTGCTGTTAAAAATATCTCCGGGATGGAGTTTAAATTCCCGACGAATAACTTTTTCGTTTGTTTTTGTATTGCCTTTAATAATGATCTCTTTAATCCGTACTACATTTCCTTCGATTATTTTAAAGTGAATGTCCAGAGTATCTTTAGCCACGGGAATTTCGCGCGGCTGGACATTGGCGAACAGATAGCCTTGATTGTAATACAGTTTTTGTAAGCGGTCGCGGACGCCTTCATCGTATTTTTTCTGGTCGTAAATGTCGCCTTTTTCAATATCGAGCGCCGCCCGTAACATCTCTTCCGAAAAGACGGTGTTGCCTTCGAAGGAAATATCGCCGAAATAATATTTATTGCCTTCGCGCACCCAGATATCGATAAACAAATCGGATTTATCTTCGCTGTAAGAGATCGAGTCTTTCACGATTTCCGCGTCGCGAAATCCGTGTTCCTTGTAAAAATTGATAATCTTCTTTTTATCGGCTTCGTATTTGTCCGGATCAAAATCAGCGCTTCTCCACCAACGGTCTTCTTTGATATCTTTCATTGCGCCTTTCAGATCGCCGTCGTCAAAATGTTTGTTGCCGTGAAAACGTATCTTCTTTACCTGAACTTCTTTTCCTTCATTCACGTTAACGATTAAATCCACGTAATTTTTCCCCGCAAAGGCGGTATCGATTTCGACCTGCGCGAGTAAATATCCTTCTTCTTTGTATTTTTTAAGCAGACGCTCCCTCATGTTAAAAACTTTATAATCCGAAACCACCATGCTGCGGTAGGTGTTTAATTCTTCTTTAATATCTTTTTTAGACAGGGCATCATTTCCTTTTATGACAATGTTTTTTAATCGGGGATATTCTTTGACGCGAATTATCAGATCTAGTCCCTTAATGCTTTGATCTTTTACAAAGATTTTAACATCCGAAAATACATTTAATGCCCAAAGATTTTTAACGGCTTTTTGCAGGTCTTCGCCGGTAATTTCCTGTCCTGCTCGTAGTCCCGAATTAAGACGTATCATGCTGGGGTCAGCGGTTTCATTTCCCTCGATTTCAATGGTGTTGATTTTAACTTTCTTTCCTTGCCCGAATAAAAACGTTGCAGAAATCAATAATAACAGCAGCAAACCAATGGTTCTCCGCACAATTACCTCCATTTTAAAATGTGAATGAATGCCGTAATCTGATTTTAACATCTTCCAAGTACTGCCTTTGATTCAGGATTTTGTAATATCCCATCAATTCACGGTCATACTCAATTTCCAGTAAAATGTTTCTCAAAAATCTATACTCAATTCCGAAAGAATGATTGATATCAAAAGAAGGTTTTGTTTGATCATAAACCGATACCAACTGACCGGTATAGGTTAAAAATAAGTTTTGCGTGATATATTTTCCCACTGTTAATTCGGAGCTTTGCATCAGAAAAAGATAGGGCGTCGGAGAGTCAAAAGGGTTGACCAGAGGTTGATTTTTATCGTAACGATTTTGCCCGAATCCTATGCTGGTATAAAACAGATTTTTGGCGATGTTGGAATTAATCCGGACAAGGTCCATGCCAAGGCTTCGTTCCAGAGCGCGTTCGATTGGTCTGAAAATAGGTCGGAAGATATATTTTTCGGTAACCGCTCCTCCTACGCTGGTAACCTTTTCGCGAATGTTCCCCACCGAGAACCCCAGATAAGCCAAAACCTGCTCCTGACTTTCGCCGATTTGCGGATCTGCGGAAACAAGCTTAAACTTAAAATTTTCCCAGCTTCCCTGCTGTTTTTCCTGCTGGGTTTCTTCGTCGATAGCGTAAAGTTTGAGATAAATGGTTTTCGGAACAGCGCCGATACTATCGCGAATGGTAGTCCACGCCTGACCGGATATGACGGGATACGGACTGGACTCGGTAAATTCAGCCTGAAAATAATCCACGCGAAAGGTTTGATCGAGATATTCAAGGCGTCCGCGGGACGAACTCAATTGTCCTGTCGGTTTGAACGTTCCTTTATTTAAAATTCCCTTAAAATACAGTCCCTTGCTCGATTCGTCTATGTACAGTTCCGTGTTAACATTATCGATATAAGCCGGAATTTCTTTGAAATAAACCACGTCTTTGCCGGAAACCACATGAACGTCCCAATTGATATTTTTAAGGAAATTTACCACTACCGAAGGTTTTCTCGCGGGTTCTTTGCTTGTAGTAATAAAAGGAAATGTTAATCGTGTGTCGTACAGGGTAACCGTTCCTCTTGCCACAGGATGTTTAACGGGACCGGCGAAATAGAAAGCATCGTTTTCGGTCATCCCGCTGAGATACATTCTGCCCTTTTCGCCTTCCAACATTAAACCGGGAATATTTAAACGTATTCCGTCTCCCGACGTTTCGAGCTTTAGAACGCCAAAGTCCAGATCAATTCCCTTAAAATACCACGGAAGCATCTCTTTGCCGTCGGGCAGTTTTACACCGCGCACGGTGTTAATTGTTAGCGCTTCTCCTCCGCTTTCGCCCGTTACATTGATAAAATTTACCTGATTCGAATCGTTTTTCTTTTCTATTACGCCGCTTATGTTTTTAATGTGGCGCGCTACCTTTTTTAACCACAATTCGCCGCTGTTAATTAAAAGATAACCGCTGCTTAAACGAATACTTTCGGGGCTGCCGCCGATCGCCAGGTGGACATCGACATCGGAAACGCCCTTTTCAAAAAACGGTTGATACAGAGGAATCAGGCTGAACAGATCGCCCTTAAAGATCAAATAAAAGTCAATATTGCCGGTGGGATTAAAAGGAATTTCGCCCTGCCCCGACAGCTCAAATTGATCTTTTTTAACGATCAGTAATTTATCAAATTTAAACACCTGATCTTCAAGTTTATAAAACGAACTCCCGTTTTTGTAAGAATTCCGAAGTTTTAACGATAATCGATCGAATTCGACCCTGTCCAGAATTCCGTCTTCCACATTTAAATCAAGATTGAAATTAGGCTGTTTTAACGTGCCGGAAACCCGAAGACCATAATCAGCCACACCGGTAAAGAGAACTTTTTCAGGCGCAAATGTGGTCATCAGTTGCTCAATATCGACTTCTTTTCCTGAGAAGAAACCCTTGACCGTGTTTTTATCAAGATCGATTTTACTTTTCCCCTGAACAATGGGAAGATTGTTAATAGCGACATAAAGAGAATCGATGTCGATTGAATCTTTATTGGCTTTAAGTTTTAAACCCGCCTGGTAATATCCTATGTCATGAAAGACGAATCGGTCTCCGGAAAGTTCGGCTTGAACCAAGGGATTTTGGATATCGCCGCTAACAGTTAAATGTCCGTCGATACTTCCCAAAAAACGAAAATTGTCCTTAACCGTGGAATCGCTCAGAGCCTGAACAACATTGAACTGATTAAAATAGATATCGCCTTTCAGATATTCTTCCTTTTTAAAATCGATGTTGATATCGCCTTTAATCTGTCTTCCAAAATTAAACTGTCCTTTTAAATAATTAGCGGAAAATTTTATATTTGCGTTTCCGGAGATATTTTTTAGCCGAACTAGTCCGTTAAGGGATCGATCTTTTCCCGTTAAATTATTCAACAGAGCCACAATTTCGATTTGATTTTTGCGGTTTTCTCTGTCCGTTAACAAAATATGGGCGTTTAATTGATTTAAAGGACCCGTTAATCTGAAGTCATTGATGGTACGAGCCAGCACGCTTTGCAACAGAGGCGCACTGGTAAAGCGGCTAAAGGGAAAATTTTGAATGACCCCTTCTTCGATTTCAAGACGTTTCAAATAATTAGCTAAGCGTAATCGGGCGGAGAATTCGGGAATTGTGGAGTTTTGCACATCAATATTCAAAAATTTGCGGTTTCCCTGAATCTGACCTGTCATTGCCATCAGCGTAGTCGCCGTGTCTTTTAAAGAATAAGCCCACTTGCCGCGAATATTTCCCGAATTGGTATGATAGTCAAAATTTATTTTTAATTCGTGCGTTTTTCGTGATAATTTATCGAAAATGAGATGCCGCCCGGTCTGATGCTTTCCGGCTAATGAAATGGTCAGTAGTGATTTTTGGGGCAGGTAAAGGGCTTCGCCTTTCAATCGGTTATCTTTGCCTATTGCAGCCTTAAAACTGGTAATGCGGACAGAGTCGGGAGTTTTGGTTATGATTGCGGAAAAATCTTTAATGTATTTGATTTTATCGTAATTTAAAGCGCCCTGTTCAATTTTAATTTGAGCTTTCCCTGCAGCCGGATCAAAACGGAAACTGATTTCGCCGTTAAAAGTTATTTTTTGATGCCACTCCGCCCAATTATAAAGGTGCAAATCGTTCAAAGAGAGGTTTACCACTTTTATCCGGGCTTGAACCTCGGGGTGCAATATGTCCTGAATCAGAACGTTTCCGGACAAATCGGATTCGGCAATTTTGGCGGACAGGCTGTCCACAATTAAGCGGTTTTCGGCGATTACCGCTTTAAAGTTAATTTGGCGGATTTCGCGATGGTTGTAATTTAATTTGAAATTCTTAAAATTCAATTCGCCGTTGCATCTTAGTTTATTCAGCGAAAACGAATCGTTCTCCATCAATAACCAGCCGTTCAAGATGCCGTCCCCAAAATCGAGAGACGGAATAAAGTCTTTTATGTTCGATGCGTTAACCTGATAATCATTTATGCGCGCTAACAGCCTTAAACGATTTGTGCTAAGATTTACACGCGCGGAAAGCTCCACCTGATCGGAAGCGTCGGAAAGCATTCCGCCGATCAATCCCAATTCTATGTTGACAAAGTCGTCGCTGCGGATAGCTCCGTTCAACTTGTTGCCGAGCACGATTCGCGCGCCGTCTTTTTTCCGGTAGATAATGGTTGCGTCCTCAATACGAAACAGTTTCAACGATTTTTTTTGATTGATTTTCCGCAAAAAAGTTTTAACCGTTTCCCATTTTGAACCGTTGGATTCGCCTCGGACTGAACTATCCTGCCTTATTACCAAATAGGGCTTGACGAGCGTTATCGTTTTCAGAGCGGCAACGGGGTCTTTAGGATGCCTTAGAAGATCGGGCAAATCGTAAAGGAAACGAATTGAGTTTATCATCAAACTAAAATTTTCATTGTTTGATTTTAAGGCGACATTCTTGAACTCAATATTTCCGAGCCCGATCTTAAAATCGTCAAGATTGATTGAATAGGATTTTTTCTCGAGTAAAGAAGATAAAAGATACCTCTTTATCGGTTGAGCCAACCCGGTAATTCTCAGAATGGAAGGCAAAGCAACAATTGTAATCCCAATCAGTGAAATAATTAAGGAAACGATTAAAATAATTTTTTTCATTAATCTTTGTATCTATTATTATAAAATTTTCAATTATTCAACTAAACCTTGAAACTATGAGTTCCACAGAATTGCCAAACATTTAAAATTATTAAAATAAGGTTACAATGTCAAAGGAAAGACTATCGATTTTAATTTTTTAAGTTTCGGGCAAACTCAAAACGGACCGCAGATGGACACAGATTACGCAGATTGCGCTGATTAAGTTGAGGTGTTTTTGATTTTTGGTGCTTAAAAAGTAGAATTTGTTTCAATTTTAATTTTGACCGCAGATTAACCTGATTACGCTGATGTCGCAGATTGAATTGAGGTCTTTTTTGAATTTTAGTGCTTAAAATCAGGAAAATTTTTTTCAATTTCAATTTTCTTTGTGTTCTTTGTGACTACTTTGAGTCTTTGCGGTTATTATTCCCCGCAAATTAGACCGCAGATTAATCTGATTACGGACCACAGA
>JAJRSN010000527.1 GCA_024278715.1 Calditrichota bacterium | reverse complement strand
TATTTTTATTCCCGTAAACCGGACGGAACACTGGCAAACAAGGGTAAACCCTTAACTATGGTGGATAACGGCAAACCCTTTAGTATCTCAGGCGATCCGTGGGTGGACGCGGGCGATGAAAAAGCCGGCGACGGAATATATTCTTTAACCATTTTGATTTTTAACGACGCGCAGGCAGGGCGGTATTATTTCACTTTTTATATGCGCGATAAAGCGGGAAATTTATCTGATAGTATAATTGACTCTATAGAGGTGTACCGTTGATGAAGAAAAAACTAATTCTCGGTTTCTGGTTGCTCGCCTTTCTTGCAGGTCAGGTAGGCGCTCAGGCTTTGTACAAAACCGGCTTTCGGATGGTCGGAGATGATCATCCGTTTGCGCAAACGCTTTACGGCAACGGAATAGTTGACCTGGTGGCTAAGGATTCCGTGCTTTGGGTTGCCACCGGTTACGGATTGAGCAAGGCGGTTTACGATTCAAAAACAAATGACTGGAAATGGACAACCTTTACTTCCGATGAATACATCGGCAAGGGCGGCGTTTCCGCTTTAGGGTACATGGACGACCAAACGTTATGGATTGCCACCGCGTTTGACACGATGACGGCGGCTTCGGACGAAAGTTTACCCGCCGGCAGCGGCTTAAGTTACACCAGAGACGGGGGTAAAACATGGCATCATGTTCCGCAGCCCGTGGACAGCGTGAACGAAGAACGCTACGCGCCGACAACCACGGTTATCCAGAATCTGATTTATGATATCGCTTTTATTGACAGCACAATTTGGATTGCCAGTTTTGGCGGCGGGTTGCGCCGATCCGATGACATGGGCAAAACATGGAAGGTTGTTACCACCGACGGAAAATTCTTTTCCAGTTTAGCCAATTTAAATCACCGCGTCTTTTCATTGTTGAGCGTAGAAGATACCCTTTGGGTGGGTTCCGCGGGCGGCATTAGTAAATCCACCGATAACGGTCAAACCTGGCAGCGCTTTGTGTTCGAAGAGGACAATCCCAATTCCATATCCGGAAATTTCGTGGTTGCGCTTGCCTATCAAAAAGAAACCCATTCTGTCTGGGCGGCAACCATTCAGGCGGAAGGTACCAGCGAATCGCGCGCCGTGAGCGTTACTTCGGATTGGGGTAAAACCTGGCGGCGTCTTCTGGAAGACCAGGAACTGTTTAGCCACAATTTTGCTTTTTACGGGGACGAAGCCTTTGTCGCCGCGGATAAAGGGCTGTATCACTATTTGCCCGAAAACGATGAATGGGAAGTGATTACAGATATTCAGGATTTTGAGTCGGGCAATGAAATTTTTCAGCCGGAATATTATTCGGTAGCCGTGCAGGTGCTTCCGGCGCAGTCATGGGTCTGGCTGGGCAATTCCGACGGACTCGCCGCGCGTCGTTTGGATGATCCGGCTGCGCCGTGGAAGGTAGTTCGTTCATTCGTTTCGACTCAAATAAGAACCAATCCGCCGATCTATGCCTATCCCTCGCCTTTTTCACCCAGTCGGCATCTGTACATTCGCTTTGAATACGATGCCAACAAACGGTTGGATGAACCGATCAAAATTTATGATTTTGCCATGGATCAGGTTGCGGAGATTAAAAGCGGCGATTTGAAACCCAAATGGGACGGTACGAATAGCCGCGGCGACGTTGTCGCAAGCGGGGTTTACTTCTTCCGCGCCAAAATCGATGGCAAGGTTACCTGGGGAAAAATTGTGATTATCAATTAAAAAATGGAAAAGACTATGAAACGAGTATTTATTAACACGCTTTTAATATTGACCTTTTTTACGGCTTCGCTGCTTTTTGCCGACGGCAACGGCGGTTACGCCGGGGCGTTTATGCGCATTGGTCTGGGCGCCCGTCATCAGGCGTTGGGCAATAGCGCCATTGCCGCTCCGGTGGATGCCTATTCGTTTTACTACAATCCGGCGCTAAGCGCTTTTCAAAGCAAACGTATTTTTACTTTATCGCACAGTTTTATGTCTTTGGATCGTAAATTTGATTTCATCGGTTTTTCGACCAAAGTGCCGCCGGGCGCCGGATTTAGTCTGGGCTGGATCCACAGCGGTGTGGGGGATATCCAGGGATACAATATGATCGGCGAACAAACGGGCAATATCGATCATAATCTTAATGCCATCTATTTTAATTTTGCCCGCATATTTGCCGGTAAATTTGCCGTGGGTCTTACCATTAAGCACATCCGCGAGGATATGGGATTTGGCGGAGACAATTACAATGCCAGCGGCTGGGGATGGGATTTTGGCGCCGCTTTTGTATTCAGCGAAAATATTACTCTGGCAGCCAGTTTGCGCGATGTGGGGTCTAAACTGACCGCTAACACCGATAAACTGTTTCAATTTGGCGGAACCACGGTTTTTAACTTCCCGAAAATATGGAGCATAGGCGCAAGTTATCTCACGCCGCTTCGCTGGCTGCGCGTAAATTATGTCTTCGAAGACACAAAATACGCCCAAAGTCACCATCTGGGTCTGGAAGCGACCTATCACAATATTCTCGCCTTGCGTCTTGGCTATAACCGCGATAAATTGACATTTGGCGCGGGAATGGGCTTTACCCTGTGGAAATTTTTCTCCACCCTTG
>JAJRSN010000526.1 GCA_024278715.1 Calditrichota bacterium | reverse complement strand
GATTTGAAGACAGTCTCAAAGTTAAACTTGATTTTATTAAACGTATCCATGAACTGCTGCCTGGCTGTCTTGTTGATTTTGTCAATCGTCTCGATCAGAGACTTCTCGGCGTTTAAAAGATCGTCGCGTTGCTTGACCAAAAAATCCAGACGCCCTTTTTCTTCATCGTATTCCTGAACCGCCAAGGGATTGACAGGACCCAGATGTTTAATGCGCATGCGCAGCATTTCTATCTTTTCTTCAGCCTCCCGCTCATCAAAATCCTGATAGGGAATGCCGATTTCCACGTCTTCGGAATATTCCTTAAGAGCGTACTCCCGAATACTCTCTGCTTTATACTCATTTTCATTGATCTTAAGTTCCAATTGGCGACCTTTTTCCAGACTCGAATCGTGTTGACGCCGATACTCCCTGGTTTGTTTTTCGAGATCAATGATTTTTGCTCTCAATTCCTGAAAGTTTTTTTCCAATTCGTTCTTTTCGTTTTCCAGCAGGTCGCGGCTTTCCCAAATTGCAACGCGATCATGTTCCCGTTTTTCGCTGTCTTCGTCTATCCGGATCAGGGTTTCGTTTATGCGTTTTATTTCCGAACGTTTTTGCTCGATCTCGCTCGTTAAATCCTCTATGGCGCGACGGGTTCTTTGAATATCAGCCTGGCGGTTTTGATACTGATTTCTCAGGTTGTTGGCTTGCAGGCGCGCTTTTTGAACTTCTTCAAGCAAATATTCCATGGATTCGCTCTTGCGCTCGTATTCGGATGTTCGCCGGATGGTTTCGCGCTCCAGATCGTTTAATTCTTTCTGCATCTCCTGCAATTGAAAGTCAATGCTCTCGATTTCCTTTTTAAGCTTTTGCCCGTCCTGGCGAATACGGATGATTCTGCTATCGGATTGTTCGATTTCTTTTTGATGTTTGGCGATTTCGTATTGAAGCTGATTTTCTTTTTTCTCCAGTTCGATGCGTTTTGCCTGCAGGGAATTCAGGGTTTCGTCGCGCTCGCTAATTTGACCGCGAATAACGGAAATCTGATCGTCGATCTCCGCGATACGGCTTGAGATTTTCTCAACTTCTTTCTCGATTATCTCCATCTGTTGTTGATATTTTTTAAGCTGCTCCTTGCGCCCGACAATTGAAACCGATTTTTGAGAAACTTCGCCGCTTGAGATTTCACGGTTAAAGTTGACCATTTCTCCCTGTTCCGAAACAAAACGAAAATGCGGGTACTTTTCCGAGGCGTTAATGGCGTCGTCCAGCGTGGGAACCACTACAACGTCGCCCAGCAAGAGATCGATCAGATTCCGGTATTCGGGAGCGCATTTTACAGAATCCTTTAAAAATCGAAGTCCGGCTGGTCTTGGGCTGTCATCGGCGCCGAGATGAGGAACCCGATCCATCGGAATTAATGTGATACGCCCCTTTTTTTCTTTTTTGACAAAATCGATTATTTTTCTCGCCGATTTCATGGTATCCACCAAAACGAAATTTAAGGCGTCGCCCAGCAGAGATTCAAGTAAATTTGTGTATTTTTCGTCGATCGAGATAACTTCGGACAGGGTTCCGCGCACTCCGGCAAAAGAATCTTTGTGTGTCATTACGTATTGGGTGCTTTTCCAGAAGCCCTCATAATTGCCGATGATTTGTTCAAAAAACTTCCTGCGCGAACGCGCCTGCTCAAGATCGCCCAGACGTTTGTTCTTTTGCTGATCAAGAGTCTTGTTTTCTTCGGTGAGACTGTTCAGTTTTTGCTGTAAATCATGACGCTGTCCTTTAAGGCGTTCCTGTTCGGTGATCAGCTCGGTTTGTTGATTTTTATTTCGGGCGAGTTCGGTTTCCAGATGCTGAATTTCCTGTTGAATTTCGACTAATTTTTCTTCCAGCTCCTGAATTTGTTCGGTTTGAAAGCGATGTTGATATTCCTTCTGCGTCAGTTGATCTTTGAGAGCGGAAACTTCCTGAAACTTTTTTCTGAATTCGTTGTTAAGCTTATCGATTTCCTGTTTTTCAGCCTGTAAAACTTCCAGTTCCGCCTGACGTTGAGATTCGATTTCGGCTAATTGATTTTCAGCTTCTTCTTTTTTGGCGTTTATTTCATCGATTTCCGTTTCGTAAGATTTCAGATTATCCTGAAAAACTTTAATCTTTTTTTCCGCGTGATCGATCTCTTCGATAAATCGCTCTTTATTCTGTTTTAGCTGTTCTTTTCTGGTTTCCGCTACAGCCTGCTCCTGGTTCAGTTTGGCGATCTGCTGATCCAGTTCGTTTATTTGCAGGTTAAATTTCTGCATCCGTTGTTCAAATTGAATTTGTTCACGCTTGTATTCTTCCAACAGAGCTTCGTCGATTGTAATCTGGTGGTGGCTTTCTTCTTTAATTTTGCTTACTTCCTATAACTGAAGCTTTAGCGGACGAATTTCTTCGAGCAGAGCGTGAAAGCGAAAACGGCACAATTCGATATCGATTTTTTTGAGTTCATCGGTGTATTTAAGATACCGGCGCGCCTTTCCCACCTGCCGTGAAAGCGAATTAACCTTTTTTTCAACCTCGCTGATAATGTCGCTGATGCGCACCAGATCGTTGCGCGTGGCTTCTAATTTTCGAAGCGCGGATTTTCGGCGCATCTTGTATTTAACGATTCCCGCGGCTTCTTCGAGCAGTTGGCGGCGTTCAGCCTTATTCTCGCTTAATATGGCTTCAACCATTTTTAATTCGATTACAGAATAAGAATTGGGACCCAAACCGGTATCCATAAACAGGTCTAAAACATCTTTCAAGCGAACCAGAGAATTGTTAATTAGATATTCGCTTTCTCCGGAACGATACAAGCGGCGGGTGATGACCACTTCCTCAAATTCCGTATTCAGAATTTTCTTATTATTCTGGATGGTCATGGAAACTTCCGCCATTCCCATGGGCTTGCGATTGACGGTTCCGTTAAAAATCACGTTTTGCATTTTATCGCTGCGCAAAGCGGTGGTACGCTGCTCGCCCAAAACCCAGCGCACGGCATCGACAATATTCGATTTTCCCGATCCGTTCGGTCCGATAATACAGGAAATGCCTTCGTTAAATTCTAATTTTATCTTCTGGGCAAACGATTTAAAACCCAATAATTGTAATTTGGACAGATACATTGTTCTCCTTAAAACAAACTTTGCGCTTCCATTAATAAATTTAAATAATCTAACCAGTAAACAGGCGTATTAAAAATAGCCCAAAAGATAAGCAACGGAACGGAATAACACAATAGCAATATCATGAAGATTTTGGATGTTTTCGTAATAAACAAAATATGCAATCCGTTGAGCATGCGGAGATGGATCCAAAGAAAAAAGATTCCGAGTATAATCCACAACCACTTTCCGTTTTGTTGGTAAAACAACCAGTGATAAGAAATAAGGCTGATGGGAAAAAACCAGACCAGGGGCGCTCCCGACCAGAACATTACCGCCAATCCCTGACGAAAACGGATTTTAGTTTTGTTTAGCCAGGCAAATAACTTTATAATAATCGCGCTGATAACGGGCAGGGCAAAAAAGATCAGAAAAAGGGTTAAGGTTAAAATGAAATAGGATTTGCTTATTTTCAGATAATTATCAAAAATATTCAAAGGAATTAAAAATATCGCCATAACTTCCTGCAGCCAGTAGGAATCGTGGTAAAAGTAAATTTGCGATCCGATAAAAGACGCTAAGATCAAAGAGATGAAAATTCCCACGGTAATCGAATTCATTAAAGGAATGATGCGGCGTTCTCTTAAATCGACAAAGAATCCGTAAGAATGCCGTATCGCGCGTCTGAAATTTTCACGAAGGCGGATCATTTTACGATAAAGCCCGAAAAAGATTATGGCGCTAAAGGTAATTAAAATCGAAAAGAAATTCGAGGGTCGATCCGGAAGGGGTTGATTTTGCGACAGAGAAGTCTCTTCCACGATCCACGGATTTTCAAGCAGTTTTGCCCAGGGTTTAGGGACTCCGTCCACCCGGAATAATCCCTGAGGGATGAGGTAAGGCGGTTGTTCCGCATAACTTAAAACAGTGGGGAAAGGGGAGTACCAGTCCCGGTAGCTTTCGATAAATCCGCCCTGTGTTTTCAAAATATTCAACGCTTTATTGATTTCGTATTTTAGATGAAATCCGCGGTTCAACTGATGCTGAGGCTCCGAGTTTTCTTTTTCGACCAGATCGCTGGTCAAAATTCCTAATTTCCCGATTAACGAATAACGTTTTAAGTCCGTATTTGCGGGAAGGCTGCTTAACGGTTGGTAGCGGTCGTACAAGTAAAAATCGGCTGCCTTTTCCGGAGGCAGCGGGTAATCGGGAATGGGAGAAATGTAAGTTAAAACTTTTAGCTGCGATTTCATTTTACTGTTAATAATAAACATAAATTTCTGAACCGCGGGATCGTGCAAAGGAATTTCCTGTCCCAGTCCGATGGCGACCAGAGAAGGATGCTTGGCGTAAAAAGGCGCGACGCGGGTGCAAAGTTTTTTGCCCAACTCCAACAGATAATTTTCGGAAAAGAACTGCGCCGGAAAACGCCAGATGGGAATTTCCGCGAAAATTAAAAGCCCCAGCGAATCGGCGACTTCCAATAATCTTTCATCCGGCAAAAAGTGCGTTAAGCGAACTGTATTGCAGCCGAGCTGTTTGATTGCGGAAAAATCGTTTTTTAGTTGTTTAAAATAGTTTTTATTGTTCAGACTGCGGATATTTTGCCGGTAGTTTATTCCGCGGATTTGAATTTGCTCGTTATTAAGATAAAATTTATTGCGGGAAAAACGAAAATCCCTTACGCCGAATTTGACCTCTTTTTGCAAAGCCGTTTTCTCCTGCCCGGAAAATTCGGCGTTAATTGTAAACCTGAGCCGCCGGGGAGAATCCACAGACCAAAGCAGATTAGCGGAAACGGGAAATTCGCCTTTAAATTTAATCTGATTTCCGCTGATATCCTTTGTGTAGCGATTTTTCCGGTAAACGATTCTTCCGTCGGATTCGCGGGAAAAAAGCTCTTTAATCTGAATTCGTTTGTAAATTTTGTCGGTCTTAATCAAATAGGAATAGACCAATTTCCATCCGGATTCGGTGTTGACGAGCTTATGTCGGAATTTTTCAATAACGGGCGCGGTTTCGATTATCAAATACGCCGGACGCGGGATTCCGAGAGCGCGATCTTCCGAATAGGTGTAAACAATTTCGGGAAAACCTTCCGAAGCTGATTGGGGCTGTCTGATTTTTAATTCGATTTTCAAAACGGAATCTTCACGAACAATCTTGCGCGGTATGGCTAATTTTAGCGGATATTCTCCGTTTCCGAGAAAAGAAATCAAGTGATTGTTCACGAAAAGAGAAACCGAACCCTTAATGCCCTGGGTTACAAAATAAAGCGTTTTATCCGGTGCGATATTTTGTAAAGCGATCTGCGTACGCGCGACCAGTCTTTTGATTCCGGGAATTGCAAACGGGACTTGAATTTTGTTAACCCCTGATCGCGAATATTCGATTTGCCATTCATCCAAAGGGACAATGATCCGGTTTGAAGAGTTGGAGAATTGACTTACATCGGCTCCCCAGTCAAAAGAGATAATTTCCTGTGCCTGCAATCCCGACAACAAGAAGAAGATTAAAAGTGTAATAGAACGTTTCATAACTTAGCGACGCCTTTAAATCCTTTTTACATTAAAGCGATCATATCGCGCACGGCTTGTTCAAACCCGATGGCAAGACTTTTGGCAAGCAGCGGTTTTCCGACCACGATATCTTCGATGTATTCCATTTTGGTAATGTCACGAATATTGTCAAATCCGATTCCGCCGCTAATGTTTACGCCCATCCCCAGCTTATTGGCGACGATGGAAAGATTATTCAATTCTTCGAGAAAGGTAATTTCGCTCTCCATATCCTCGGCGGCGGCTAATCCCGAAGCGTCGAGTTCCACATAGTCGAATTCTAATTTCCCGGCTAATTTTATTTGCTCCATTTCGGGAGAAATTAAAGCGGAACTGAGAATTTCGTTGGTGCGCAATTCGGCGATAAATCCCTGCAACTGAGCGACGTACATGTCCACGTTCAGGGGGCGCGGTTCCAGACTTTTAACCTCTCCGGGAGCTACAAATGTAACCATATCGGGCTTGATTCTCAAAAGTTTCCGAATATTGTCTTCGGTTAAGTTGCAACGAATATTCAAATAGGTCTTGACGATATGTTTTAGCAAAACAAGATCCGTTTCTTTAACCGTACGCTGATCATCCTGAAAATAGGCGACAATGCTTTCGGCGCCGCCCAATTCTGCGAGAACGACTATTTGGATCGGATCGGGATAGCGGTCTTTAAAACTGTTGCGAATATATGCGATTGGGTCCACATCCACTGCCAAGCGATGCATGAATTATCCTCCTGTCATTGTTAGAATGATGATAAATCCTCCCAGCGAATAATGCGCCAGATACCGGTGGTATCTTTTTGAGAAATTTGCTTTTTCTTGAATACAAATAACGCTTCGCCGCGAATCGTCGGGATTTCTCTTCCGCCATCAATTACTAAACTAAAAACTTTTTTGATTTCTTTCAAAGAATGTTCGTCATTCAAAAAACGCGAATAGACCGTGCCCTCCCAGATCAAGTTTAATGTTTGGAAATGCCGAAATAATCCGACCGTTGTTTTAATATCCACATCCCGACCCCAGGTAAGGTCGGTAACAGGTTCGGTGGCAAAATTTTTTGAGATAAACAAAAAACTGCTGTCCAATAAATCAGCATAAACCAGAGAATCCTTAAAATTATAGGCGTATTTGAAATTTATCAACACATCCTCCGGAGAATACTGATCGGTGACAATAAGCGAACTGTTTCCGGTTCCCGGCTTTAAACCCGGCGCAAAGGGATTTTGACATGCCGGCGTGAGAAAGAGGAAAATCGTAATTGTTATGTAAAAACAAAGACTTTTCATCCTTATCACAAAGCCTTTTTTCGATAATAGAGTTTTAAAGCCGTCCATGAATTATCGTATTTTTTATTAAGGGCGTTATCTCGCCAAAAATAAATATACCAGATTTCGGGAGGAATGTTCGAGCGATAGAGCTTGAATTGCAAAATGCCGGAATAGACCTTTACGGAATCTCTGGAATACAGAACGGACAATTGATACTTTACGCTGCCGGTTTCAAGAGAATCGTTGACGGAGGTGGGAGTAATGGGATTCAGTGGAATGCTTCCGCCGTCTGCCAGTGTAAGATCAAGCTTGGGATAATCGCCTTTTTGAGACCGGCTTAACTGAATAAAATAGTTTTGTTCGTCGTTCAAGGTCCACGGTTGTTTTGCGAATTCGTTGCTGAAATGTTGTTCGGGAAGAAACACAAAAGTATGAACATTACCGTTTTGCGTTTCCGGAATAAGGCATCGCATGTATTCTTCGATGTTTTTTTCCTGAATGGCTTTTTGAAGATTCGTAAATACTATATCCGGATTAACCGCCGGATCATAGATACTTTTGCCGCCGGGTTGATTGATTTCGGGTTTTTCCACCTGACCTTCACGCGTGGTAAAAGGATTGGTGCAACCGATGATCAAAAAAAAGACCGTTACAGGAAGAACATTTATAACTATTTGTAACATAATATGTTAACTTCTTTTTTTAAAAATAAAAAATTACGGATAATTAATGGTAAAATCAAATCGAGTTCCATGAAAAATAAATTTGTTAAGTAATGGTATTAAAAATAAATTTTATTGTTAACCAGTAGGGGAGGCGTTAAAAGTGGATGTTAAAAAACGAATTCATGAATTACGCGAGCTCATTGAAAAATACGATTACGAATACTATGTCCTTGCTCAGCCTTCAATAAGCGATTATGAATACGATCAGTTAATGAAAGAATTGGAGGAGCTGGAAAAAGCCCATCCGGAGCTGATAACGCCCGATTCGCCGACGCAGAGGGTGAGCGGGCAGCCCATTAAAGAATTCCCCACGGTTAGGCATCGTAAGCCCATGTTGTCGCTGGCAAACACTTATAGCGAGGAGGAATTCCGCGAGTTCGATCAGCGCGTTCGTTCGGCTTTAAAGGGAGAAGAGGTCGAATATGTGGCTGAGTTAAAAATCGACGGCGTTGCCATTAGTCTGCATTACACTAACGGGCGATTTGAACGGGGAGTCACCCGCGGCGACGGATTGCAGGGCGACGACATCACTTCCAATTTACGCACCATTCGTTCGATTCCTTTAAGAATCAGAAGACATGATCCGGTTCCGGCTTTTTTCGAAGTCCGCGGTGAAATTTATATGTCCAAGTTAGCCTTTCAGAAGGTAAATCGTGAGCGTGAAGAGCGGGGCGAACCTCTCTTCGCCAATCCGCGCAACGCGGCAGCCGGTTCGTTAAAGCTGCAGGACCCTAAAATTGTGGCAAAACGCGGTTTGAATCTTTTTACCTATTATGTCGATTCGGATGAACCGGGATTTGTGCGCGGAAAACATTACGAAAATTTGCAGTTACTGAAAAGTCTCGGATTTCCCGTCAGTCCCAATTTTCGCCTGTGTAAAACATTGGACGAGGTTTTTGAGTTTGTAAAAGAATGGGAAGAAAAACGGGATGATCTGGATTTTGAAATAGACGGCGTTGTTGTAAAGGTTAACGATTTAGACCAACAGGCGCGTCTCGGAGCAACGGCAAAAAATCCGCGCTGGGCAATCGCTTTTAAGTTTAAAGCCCTTCAGGCGGAAACATTGTTGGAAAAAATAACCTGGCAGGTCGGTCGTACGGGCATTGTGACTCCGGTAGCCGAATTGAAACCGGTTGCTCTTGCCGGAACCACGGTATCGCGGGCAACTCTGCACAATGCGGACGAAATTCACCGCAAGGATATTCGCGAAGGCGATTATGTTTTCATCGAAAAAGGCGGCGATATAATTCCGAAAGTGGTGGGAGTAAATAAAAGAAAACGCACCGCTAATTCCAAACCGCCCGAAATTCCCGACAAATGTCCGGTTTGCGGCACGCAATTAATTCAGCTCGAAGGAGAAGTCGCCATCCGCTGCCCGAATATAGCCTGCCCGGCGCAAATCAAACGCGGAATTGAACACTTTGCCAGCCGCGGAGCCATGGATATTGAAGGTCTGGGCACGGCGCTGGTGGAAATGCTGGTGGATAAAGGATTGATCAGCAATATCGCGGATATCTATCAGCTTAAAAAAGAAGATGTCGCTGAACTGGAGCGCATGGGTGAAAAAAGCGCTCAGAATTTGATGGATGCCATAGAACAAAGCAAACGGCAAACCCTCGACCGCTTGATTTTTTCTCTTGGAATTCCTTACATCGGCAGCAACGCCGCTAAAATTTTAGCAAAACGCTTTAAATCGCTAAAGGCGTTACAGGAAGCATCTTTTGAGGATTTGGAGGGTATTGATGGTATCGGTGAAAAAATGGCGCAGAGTATTGTGCAGTTTTTTAAGAACAAGCAAAACAGAGAACTAATAAAAATGCTGATTAAAGCCGGAGTAAAAACAGAAGAGGTGGAAGAAGAAGTTCCGTCCGAAGACCTGATTTTAAAAGGAAAGACCTTTGTTTTAACCGGAACGCTGCCCCATTTAAAACGAAACGAGGCGGCAAAACTGATTGAGCGGTACGGGGGAAAAGTAGCTTCGTCGGTCTCCAAAAACACCTCTTATGTGTTGGCGGGAGAAAGTCCGGGCTCCAAATACACGAAAGCGCTTCAATTAGGAATCGAGATAATTAATGAAGAAGAATTTTTAAAGATGATTAATCAAACAAAGTGAAGCGTCGGATTAACGGAATTTTAATTGACTTTAATATAAGCAACCGCTAAATTTATATTCTTTTAAATTTAAAAAATACAAGTATTCCAATTAAGCAGGAGGATAGTTCGCTTAATGAAAACGAATACCCGAACCCGGTTTATTATTATTGCGATTGTCTTAATTATTGCGGCTTATTTTTTGTATCCTACCTTCAAGTTTAATATGATGAGTGATGCGGAAAAAGAGAAGCTGAAACTTGAGAATCAAAAAGCCTATTTTAATCTGAAAGCAAAGACCATTAATTTGGGTCTCGATCTTCAAGGCGGAATGCATGTGGTTCTCGAGGTTGACGTTAAAGAGCTGCTTAAGCGATTAGCCACAAACAAAGACGATGTGTTTTTAAAGGCATTGGATGAAACGGAAAAACAAGTCGAGGTCAGCGATGAAGATTTTATCGCTGTTTTGGACAAACTTCTCGAACAAAAAAAGACCAACATTACGCGGTATTACTATAGCGTTGATCGCCGTACCAAAGCCGATGTTATCAAATATCTGCGCAAGCAGATCAATGAATCTGTTGACCGCGCTCTGGAAATTCTGCGCAACCGTGTCGATGAGTTTGGCGTTAGCGAACCGATTATTCAAAAGCAGGGCGATCGGCGGATAATTGTGGAATTAGCGGGAGTTACCAATCCGGTGCGCGTTCGCAAATTGATCGGCAGAACCGCGCTGCTGGAGTTTAAGATTCTTGAAGACAATGTAATCAGCGGAAAAGTAGCCGAACGCATCAATAATTACATCCAATCGAAAATCAGCCCCGTGGATACGACTGAAATAGAAAAAGGGGACACCGTAGCCGCCGGAGGCGAGGAAGCGACATCTTTGGAAAAGATGTTTGCCGCAGATACGGCTCAGCAGGCGGCGGAAATTGCGAAGAAAGATTCCATTGCCGAGTTGTTTGAAGAGGGTCTGTTCTATCTGAATCCCAGAGATAAGCAAACCTTTCTTGTACCGGTCGAAAAGGAAACAAAATTCCGCAGAATCTTACAATCTCCCGAAATTCACAAGATTTTATCCGAAGAAGCGCCCGGCGCAGAATTTATTTGGGGTTCCAAACCGGTTTACAACGGACGTTATTTGCCGCTCTATCTGGTTCGCAAAAACGTTGAACTTTCCGGAGAAACCATTACCGACGCTTATCCGCAAAGAAGCCGCGATCCCATGTCTTACGGGCAATATGAAGTTTCGTTAACCTTAAACGACGACGGAGCGCGGATATTTGCACGCGTAACCGGAGCTAATGTCGGAAAACGTCTGGCTATTGTTCTGGATCATAAGGTCTATCTGGCGCCCGAGATTCGCGTAAAAATCAATAACGGTCGAGCCGTGATAACGGGACTCGATAATATCGAAGAGGCTCAGGATTTAAGTATTGTCTTAAAAGCCGGCGCTCTTCCGGCGCCCGTTAAATTTATGGAAGAGCGTACAGTAGGACCATCATTGGGTAAAGATTCCATTACCGCGGGAACCTATTCCGCGATACTTGGTCTTTTTCTTGTGGTTCTTTTTATGATTTTCTATTACCATTTATCGGGTCTCGTAGCAGATTTAGCCTTGGTACTCAATATCATTTTCATCATGGCGATAATGGCGTATTTTCATGCCACGTTAACCCTTCCCGGTATTGCAGGTATTATTTTAACTATCGGTATGGCGGTGGATGCCAACGTGCTTATTTTTGAAAGGGTGCGTGAAGAATTGGATAAAGGTAAAACGATCCGCGCCTCAGTTGACGTCGGATATTCCAAAGCCTTTATCACCATTGTCGATGCCAACGTGACCACGTTTATTGCCGGTCTTGTTCTTTACACTTACGGCACCGGTCCCATTCAGGGATTTGCCTTGACCCTTATGATCGGTATTCTTTCCAGTTTATTCACCGCAATTGTGGTTACGCGAGTTATTTTTGACTATGTGCTGGAAACCAGAACCGTAAAAAAATTGAGTATTTAAAGCTTACAGAAACAGAGCAACAGGAGAGAAAAGTCTTATGCGATTTATCAGAAAGACAAATGTTCAATTTATTAAGATTCGTAAAATTGCTTATACAGTTAGTTTGAGTTTAATACTCCTTTCGATTATTTCTTTGATTGCCCACGGAGGTCCGAGGTACAATATCGATTTTACCGGCGGCACGCTAATTCAATTAAAATTTGACAAACCCATCGAAATCCAGAAACTTCGTTCGGCTATCGGTAAGCAGGGTTACGGCGACGCGGAAATAAAACATTTCGGTAATCCGAACGAAGTTGTGATTCGCGTTGGCAACGTAAAGCAGGATAAGGAAGTTTCGACTGTAGTCGAGGATTTGATCAAAAGAGAGGTTGCCGACAACCCGTTTATCGTGGAAAGGGTTGAAAAGGTAGGACCTAAAATAGGACACGAGCTTATTTTGGACGCTATTAAAGCTATTTTATGGTCAATGATCCTTATTTTGATTTATGTAATGTGGCGGTTTGAATTCAAATATTCCGTCGGAGCTATCGCGGCTCTGGCTCACGATGTTACCATTACTCTGGGTATTTTTTCTCTTTTCAACATTGAAATTTCGGCGCCGATTATTGCCGCCCTGCTGACGATTGTGGGGTATTCTTTAAATGACACCATTGTGGTGTACGATCGGATTCGGGAGAATTTGAAATTGACAAAAAAAGCTACAGGGGATGCTTTAGCCTCAACGGTTAATCGCAGCATTAACGAAACCCTGAGCCGCACAATTATTACCTCGGGAACAACCTTGATTGTGGTGACCGTGTTGTATTTCTTTGGCGGCGAGGTTTTACGAACCTTTGCCTTTGCGTTGATTATCGGTATTGTCGTCGGTACGTATTCATCCATTTTTGTCGCCAGTCCGATCCTTGTGGATTGGGAGTGGAAAAAGGCTTAAAAAGTAAGTGAAAGCATGAAGGAATTTTAATGCAAATCAATACACTCGAAAAAGAGGGCATTGTTGTTCTGTCGCTTTCGGGTAAATTAATGGGCGGTCCCGAAGCGGTGGCTATCAACGATAAAATGCATGAATTGATTGAAAGCGGCAGGAAAAAAATTGTTATTGATATGAAAGACCTTGAGTGGATGAACAGTTCGGGGCTGGGTATCTTTATCGGCGCTGTAACAACCCTGAAGAATAATAACGGCGATTTGGCAATGATCAATATCCCGGAGCGTATTCATCAACTGCTGCGCATGACCCGGTTGATCAATGTTTTTACGATTCTGAACAGTCTTGATGAAGCTGTTGCCGCTTTAAAAAATAAATAATGCCTGTTTTGTTTGATTTCTCCCGTTCGGCGTAACGGGAGAAATCTTATTTTTTAAACCCCTTATTAAGTTAAGCAAGAAAATGAGATTTTTCTTTAATTCTTCGAGGTTAACGTATTTCGTCTTATTGTTTTTATTTATCGCATCGCTTCCGGCGCAAAAATTAAAAACTCCAAGTTCTCAAATATCAGCCGACTCACTTGAAATTTTGTACATCGCCAATGTCAACGCCGCTTATGAAAATTGTTTGTGCGGAGATCGTCCGCTCGGCGGTCTGGACAGAGTATTTACTTTTGTCGAATATTACCGCGCCCTAAACCCGTCGCTCATTTTTATCGACGGCGGGGACTTTCTCAACTCTTACCCTTACGACTCGTTAAACAAATTGATTCTTGATATCTATCAAATAATGAAACCGGATGTCGTTGTACCCGGCGATCAGGAACTTCTGATAGAAAACAAAGATATCGTATCCCTTTTGTTCCGAAAAAACTTAAACATACTCGGCTCGAACTTAAATTTGAACTCGGAAGAATTGCTCGATTCTTTTAAAATAAACGCAGACAAATTCCGCATTTCAATTCTTTCGTATCTGGATAAAAGCAGTTTTATGATGAATAAACCTTTGGCGGAAGCGAAACCCGACAATCAAAAATTTCAAAAAAATTACCGACGAGCGTTAAAGTTTTCAGATTATCGGATTTTACTCTATCACGGAGAACGCTCACAATTAGAAAAAATCCTTGAGCGTTATCCGAAATTTGATCTTGTATTTTCGGCGCACAGTCAAATTTTAGAATTTAAAAACAATGTCAAACCGGTGATTATAGGGGCTGGATCCGATTCTGAATATTTGATTAGGATTGTAATCCGTTCTTTTAACCGGGGACAACCTTTCGTTAAATTTCAGAAAATTCCGATTGATTTGTCGATTACGCCTTCTCCTGAAATCAGACCAATAATCGAAAAATTCAAGAAAAGTTCAGGAAAATAGTTCAAAGTTCGGGTGAAAATTTAATAATAAAAGCAGCCCTCGTAGTTTCAATAATAATGATGTGTTAACAGGAATTTGTTAACATAAAAAGATTGGATTTTAATCTGCTTTTAGACTAATTTAAAATGCTGTGGATTTGTGAGACAGGGGAAGGTATTTGGACAAAGAAGTTCAAGAGCAAATTACAAAGTTACGGATAGAGATAGACCGAATAGACCGGCAAATGGTAAAATTACTGAACAGAAGGGCGATTTTAGCCGATCAGATCGGAGACATAAAAAGGTCGTTTGGAATGCCGGTTTACGTGCCGAGCAGGGAAGAGCAGGTAATCGCCAACGTGCAAAGGCATAATCCGGGACCTTTGAGCGCCGAGGCGATCGGGCGGATTTACGAACGCATTATTGATGAATCACGACGTTTGGAACGAGAGGAAATGGAACGCAAGAAACGACAAGAAGAAAAATGAGCGGTAAACAGAAAGCTATTTTGGTAATTTTCTTCTTATTACCCTTGTTTATTTATGATATAATTAAATACTTTTCATTTCCGGAAGATTTGGGAATGCAAAAGGATGTTGTTGAAATCAATATACCAAAAGGGATAACATTGAGGGGGGTTGCCGATACCTTAGAAGCGCACGGGCTGGTTAAAAATGCCTCTATGTTCGTATTCTGGGCAAAGAGCCTGGGCATGGAGCGGCAGATCCCTTCCGGCACGTTTAAAATTCCCAAAGGTTTAAACTACGTACAGTTGGCTACTTTTTTTACCAGGACAAAACCGGAATTTATGTCGGTAACGCTTATAGAAGGGTGGTCAACAAAGAGGATTCTGGATCAATTAAGTCGTTCTTTGCATTTGCGGCGAACGATTCTGGATTCGCTTTGCAGAGACACGACATTTCTCGCAAAATATGGCATTCCCGGCAAAGACGTTACCGGGTATCTGCTGCCCGATACTTATGTTTTTGCAACCGGAATCGACGAAAAACAGGTAATAACGTTGTTGATTGAGCAGACGCTCGATTTGTTCCGACCCGATAGTGTTCGGCGGCGCATGCAGGAATTAAAATTAAATCGTCATCAAATATTAACGCTCGCTTCGATAGTAGAGGGTGAAGCCGTTTTGGATAAAGAACGTCCTTTAATTGCGTCGGTTTATTTAAACCGATTACGGCGCGGGATGAGGTTGCAAGCGGACCCGACCATCCAGTTTTTGCTTCCGAACGGACCGAGGCGCCTGACCTACCGCGATCTGCAAATCGATTCGCCTTATAATACTTACCGGCATGCAGGTTTACCGCCGGGTCCGATTAACAATCCGGGAAAAGCGTCAATAACGGCTACACTATTTGCGGCGGAAACAAATTATTTATATTTTGTGGCTCGCGGCGACGGAAGCCATGTCTTTACCAGAACAGCGCGCGAACACGCGCGGGCAAAAAGAAAATTTAATAAATTACGACGTAAAGTTTATGGGTATTAGTTTGGGAAAAATAATTAATGGAAGATTTTTTGAGTCAGCTTAACGAAGTACAAAGAAAAGCTGTGGAAACTACGGATGGTCCTGTTTTAATCATCGCCGGAGCAGGGAGCGGTAAAACAAGAACGCTAACCTATCGGATAGCTTATTTGGTAAAATCGAAGTGCGCCCTGCCCTCACAAATTTTAGCCGTAACTTTCACAAATAAAGCCGCCCGCGAAATGAAAGAGAGATTAACCGCTTTATTGGGCGATCAGGTAATCCCGTTGTGGATCGGGACTTTTCACAGCGTTTGTGCGCGAATTTTACGCACCGAAGCAGATAAAATCGGGCTTTCGCGAAGCTTCACCATTTACGATACTGACGATTCCGTTCGGGCTATCAGAAAACTTTTGAGCAATAAAGGATTGTCTCCGCAAAAATACAATCCCAAAATTGTTCACAGCAAAATATCGCGGCTTAAAAACCAATTTCGTTTGCCGCAGGATATTCTGGAAGACGAACCGCAGGATGAGTACGATCAGGTTGTCGCCGAAGTGTATCAGGAATATCAGAATTTTTTGCGCAAGAACCACGCTCTGGATTTTGACGATCTGTTGATCCGTCCCATCGAAGTGTTTGATAATTATCCCGAGATTCGTAAAAAGTATATTCAAAAATTCAAATACATTTTAGTGGATGAATATCAGGATACGAATCATGCTCAGTATCTTTTGCTCAAACGATTGGTAAACGAACAAAAAAATTTATGTGTCGTCGGCGATGAAGATCAGTCCATTTATGGCTGGAGAGGCGCGGATATTAAGAATATTTTGAATTTTAACCGGGATTTTCCCAAAGCCGCCGTTTTTAAACTGGAAGAAAATTACCGTTCGCACAATAACATTTTAAAAGCAGCCAACGCGGTTGTAAAAAATAATCAGTCGCGTTTGGGTAAAAGTTTATGGACCAAAAAGAAAGATGGTCCTAAAATTAATATCCTTATGGCAAGCGATGAACTCGACGAAGCCAAAAAGGTCGTGGAAATTATTCACGATGAAATGTACACCCACAAGCGAAGTTTTAAAGATATCGCGATTTTGTATCGAACCAACGCCCAAAGCCGCGCTTTGGAAGATCAATTCCGAAAAAACGCCATTTCTTACAATATTGTGGGAGGCGTTAAATTTTACGATCGCAAAGAAATAAAAGACCTTCTTGCTTACCTTAAGGTTCTTGTAAATCCGGCGGACAGCGTGTCTCTTCGCCGAATTATCAACTTTCCCTTGCGCGGTATCGGCGACACGACGGTTACCAAAATCGAACGCTTTGCCGAAATGGAAAAAATAACTCTGTTCGAGGCATTGGGTCAGGTGGAGAATATCGCCAATATTTCCGCCGCGATGGCTAACCGGGTGATTCAATTTTATGATTTGATGAAAAAATTTATGGACTTAAGCGATAAATTAGGCACTGTGGAATTGGTTTCCACTCTGGCGACGGAAACGGGTATTATTCATCATTATCAGACCGAATATGATCAATACGAGAGTGAAAGCCGTATCGCCAATATTCGTGAACTTTTTGCCTCCATCGATCATTTTACCATTGAGAGGGAAAAAGAAGGCAGAGATTCGAGTCTGGCTTCCTTTCTCGAAGAAGTCAGTTTATTAACGGACGTGGACACCTGGAATTCTTCATCCAACGCCGTTACCTTGATGACGCTGCATGCAGCCAAGGGTCTGGAATTTCCCGTTGTTTGTATCACCGGGCTGGAAATGGGTCTCATGCCTTTGCAGCGTTCAACGGCTGATCTTGATGAGCTGGAAGAAGAGAGACGTCTTTTTTATGTGGGAATGACCAGAGCAATGGAAAGTCTTTACCTTACCTATGCGACCAAGCGGAGGCGCTACAATTCATCAATAATAAACGAACCTTCGCTTTTTCTGGATGAAATTCCGCCGGAATTAATAGAATACAGGGCGCAGACGCAAAAAACCCGTACCTCGAGTAAACGGAGCAAGAGTTCGGCTCGCAGAGAAAAAATAGAAGCCTATTTTCATAATGAAGACGATCAAACTAATCAGGGCGATGAATTTCGCGTGGGACAACCCGTGTATCACGAAACCTTCGGAAAAGGTCAGATTATTCAATTAGAAGGACACGGAGATAAGATGAAAATTACGGTTCATTTCTTCAAAGATAAGATCAATAAAAAACTGATAAAAAAGTTTGCAAATCTTTCCCCGTTGGAGAACTAAGAAACATTAAAATCGAGTTATCGAATATGAAGAGCCCGATGCGCATTATCTTAATTGTTTTAGCGGCTTTAACAATCGTTTTTGCCCAAAACATAGAAAGTGACGATTTTTCTTATCCTTTAAAACTGTACGAACAGGAATTTTACGATCTTGCCGCGCAGCAGTTTATTAAATTTTACACCACCTATCCCCAAAGCGATAAAGTTGACGACGCTAAATATTACGCCGGTCTGGCATTATACAAAATAAAACAATACGAAAAAGCCCGCGCCGAATTTCAGTCGTTGGCTCTTGAATTTCCCAAAAGTCAATTTGCAGCCGAAGCCTGGTATCTGGTGGGCGATTGCGACGAAAAGTTGGGCGATTTAAAAAACGCCGCCAAAGCATACGAATCGCTGCGTGTTCTGTACCCGAAAGACAGCCGGGCTTCTCTTGCCATTTACAAAGCAGCGATGATTAATTTTGAACATTTGCGCGATTATAATAAGGCGGTTGAATTATTAAACATTCTTATCGAACGCTATCCGAATTCCAAAGAATATTTACCGGCTCTGATTAAAAAGGCAAAAGTTTCGTTTAAGCTTTCACGAATTGACGAAGCCAAACGTTTGCTTAAAAAAGCGCTGCAAATTCAAAGCGACGATAAAAAAGTTCTTGCCGAAGCCTACCTCGTTCTGGGCGATATATATAATTTGTTGGGTTTTGTGGAAAAAGCCAAAAAAAATTACAAACAAGCCGTTACTCTTGGACCAAACTCCGAATTTGCGGGTTTGGCTGCTTTTCAGTTGGGAAGAATTTTTATTCAGGAATCGACCTTAGAGCCCGCGATTACTCTTTTGGAACAACAATTAAAAAAACAGACCAAACCCAAAATTTTAAACCGGCTACATTATTTACTGGCGGACGTCTATTTTTTGTCGGGAAAGTTTAAATTTGCCGAATCAAACTATAAAAACGTTCAACAAAAGACGATTCGCTGCAATTGATTTTACAATTAAAACGCGCCTTGTGCTTTCAAAAATTGAATTTTATCTCCGAGGCGATCGATATTCTTTCCAAAGCGGTCGAAAACTATATAAATCACAACAGCCGGCTTTTTAATGAAGTTTACAACGTCTATTTGAATTTTCTGGAAGATTATCGATACTATCAGCAAGCTACTTCGTCCATTTACCAGGAGCTTGCCAGAACAAACGATTTTAAGAGCCGAACTCAGCTCGTGACTCGTTTGGCTAAGCTGCTTGCTAAAAAGAAACAATGGGCGGAAATAATCAGCGTTATTCAACCCTTTTTATTAATGCAGGAACGCTTTCCCGAAAAAGACGATATTCTTTATTATTTTGCTCTGGCTAAAGAGAACATGTCCGAGCCGAAAGAAGCGGCTTATTACTATAATAAACTCATCAACGAATTCAACGCCTCCAAATTTATTCCCGAAGCCAAAAAGCGTCTAAAATTTTTACAGGACTTCAGGATTGTGGAGCAGGACGTCGCTTTGAATCATTTGGCGGAGTTGTTCGGAAACTTTTTGGATAAAGATATCGGGACTAGAGCAAACCTTTCGTTTAAATTAGGGCAGGTCTATTTTTTGGATTTAAAAAATTATCAAAAGGCGGAACAGCAATTTCAAAAAGCTCTTAGTCTGGACGCCGAACAAGAGGGCGATATCTATCTTTATCTGGGAAAAACCTATCTTAAGCTGATGGAATATTTTGATTATATCGGACAGCCGCGAAAGAACTATTTGCAACTGGCAAACGATCAGTTTAAAAAAGCGGTTCAAAACAGCGCCTCCTGTTCAAAACCGGACGAAAGCGCCTGGATGTTAATTCAGACATCTTTAAAGAAAGATACGATCGATATCGCCAAAGAGAAAAAACTGGTGGAAGCCCTTTTGACAAAGTACCCGAACAGTGAACTGAAAGAAGAATGGATTAGAAGTCTTGCCATCGATATGGCTTTTGACTCTCTCTACACAAAGGAAAGCATTAATTATTTTAAATACTTAATTCAAAATTATCGTAACTCCGATCAATACCCGCAATATCTGTTAAGTTTTGCCCGATTAATTTTGCCGACCAACGTCAGTGAAGCCGAGAATTATCTGAAACAACTAATCGACGGATTCATGTTTTCCAACGAGGCTGCTCTTGCCTTAAACGATTTGATCCAACTGTACGAAGATCAGGAAAGATACGAAGAGGCGATTCGGTTATATGAAAAACTATCCGCATATTTTTATTATTCGGAATTGGCGGATATTTATCGTTTTAAAATGGGCGATATCTACTTAAAAGCCGGTCAGTACGATCGAGCCATTGCCTTTTACGGTAATACGATTAATTTTGCCTTTATTAACGATTTGATTCTGTTAAGGGAGTTCCGGTCGGCGGAGATATTCAAAAATATTTTTTCTCTGGCGAGGGCTTATAAACTTAGTAACGATCCTAAAAACGCTCTTCGTTATTATCAGTTGTATTTATTGGTGGAACCAAAAGGCGAGTTTGCGGATTTGGCTCATTTCGAAGCCGCCGAATTATTCATGAAAAACGGACAGTTTTATTTGGCGAAAGAAAATTTTAAAGCGGTTTCCGCTAAAAACGAAGACCTTTACGGCAAAGCGGTTATTTACGCCGGCGATATCTATTTCAGGGATCAGAAATATAATGAAGCTGCGGGTTTTTATGAATCGGCGCTTAAGGTTATTTCCGATCCCGAACGAAAAGCACAAATCAACCAGAAGTATATTATAGCGTTAATTCGGCAGGGGAAAATTGTTAAGGCAAATCAGTTGATTAAAACATTTAAAAAGAGGTATTCCAAAAAAATAAACGCTTTGGCGCAATTCAATCTGGAACTGGGTAATTATTATCGTCTGACAAAAAATTTCGATAAAGCGGAAAAATATTTTTCTACTATAAAGAAAAAGTACAAATCATCCGAATATGTGGATGACGCCGAGTATTACAGAGCTCTGGTTTTGATTACATTGAACAGACACAAAAAGGCTCTTGATATTTTAACCAAATTTGCAGAAAAATTTCCGGATAGCGATCAACTGCCGGGGGTCTATAATACGCTTGGCACGCTGTATTTCCGGTCCGAAAAGTACGACGCGGCTATAATGATGTTCAAAAAAGCGTTGGATCATTGTAACGACTGCGGACTGGAAGGAAACATAATGACAAATTTGATAAAGGTGTACTCATTAACCGGTTTTTGGGACGCAGCGCAGGCTATGGCGAGATCGTATTTGGATAAATTTCCGGAAGCTCCGGATCGATTGGATAAAAAAATTATTATTGCCCGATCTTATATTAATCTAAACCAATTCCAAAATGCGGTCGATTATCTGAAATCGATCAAGATAGAAGCGGATGCCGAGAGAGAACCAGAAATCCAGTTTTACATCGGAGAAGCTCTTTTAAAAGCAGGGCGTTACGAAGAGGCTATAGCGGAATTTGTCAAAATTCCCTTGCTTTCCAAAAAGACCAAATTGCAATGGGAAGCAAGCGCGCTTTATTATTCCGGGCAATCTTACGAAAAACTCGGCAGGATTGATGATGCAATTCGCATGTATAAAGAGATCATCAAGCGACCCGGAATTGATTTGGTATTAAAGAAAGACGCTGAAAAACGTATCAAACAGATACAGTGAGGAGCGGTCATGCAAAACATAAGCAAATACTTAAGCTTGTTATTTATTGTCATGTTCTTTTTTTCCTGTTCGGGATCAAAAGAAACCTATGTCGCCGGAGGCGGAGGAACTTTAGCGGTGACGGATGTCCAATTGCAGGCAAAAATCAAAGGGCTGCAGAAAAAAATCGCGGCTAATCCCAACAACATGGAGTTCCGTGAACAACTGGCTGCTATTTATTTTGAAAACGGCAATAATCTGGAAGCCATGAAAATACTGGAAGACGCGCTCAATATCGATCCGAATAATTCCGAAGTAAAATATCAATACGGCGACATCGCTTTGAAATCGGGCGATAAGCTGAAGGCGTTTTTAGCGTTTAAATCGGTTTTACAGGGCTTGGACGGCGAAAATTACCTTGATCGGATTGCTCCCTATTTTGTCGATGCCTTTCAGGTGACACGGGTCGTCGGAACAGACGCGCAGGAAGTGTTTGGATCTTTTTCTCAGGACGGAAATAAAATTATTTACCAATCCGATGAAAACGGAAACTGGGATTTGTTCGTTTATGATTTAACGACCGATACAAAAGAACAGATTACCGATTCTCCGGCTCATGAAGAAAATCCCGCTTTTTCGCCTGACGGACTGCACATTATTTACACTTCTACCGCAGACGATCATCGCGATGTGACTTTTAGCCAGAAACTGCGTGATATTTATGTGAAGGACTTGCAGACCGGTAAAGAAGAAAATCTCACCCGTAACGGTTCGGACGACTGGCGCCCGAGATATTCTTTTTCCGGACAATTCATTGTATTCGTTTCGCAGCGTAACGACCTTCGCGACGTGCCTTTTTATGAATTATACAGCGATATTTTTATCATGCAAAGCAACGGTCGCTTTCAACTTGCTTTAACCAACGACGAAGCCATTGACGGCAACCCCTGTCTGATGCCCGGCAGCACCGATGAAGAAGGCACGGTAATTTTTGATTCCGACAGATCCGGAAGTTTTGCCATTTACAAAATGGATATCCGTACCAAAAAAATGACCCAGCTAACGTTTAATCCGGGTGTAAACGACGTAGATCCGTCCGTTTCACCATCGGGCGATAAAATAGCCTTTTTCTCGGATCGGGACGGAAATTATGAAATTTATTTGATGAATGACGACGGCTCGGCACAGCAACGGTTGACTTCCAATCTTGCGGAAGATCTGAACCCTGTCTTTTCGCCGGACGGACAGAAAATATTATTCCATTCCAACAGAAGCGGCAATTATGACCTGTACTTGTTGGATTTAACCTCGTCCGCCGAACAGGTGCCCATCAGCGATGTTATTGCGCGAATCGATGAGGCTATAAAAGTTCTGGAAGATACGGAGTGACAAAGACGTGATGAGTGATACGTGATAAGTGATAGATTAACAAGTAACAAGTTTATTGCGCCGTGAAAGCCCATAGGGCGGGGAATTTAAGGCGTATAAAAGAAACGCCCTTTTAACAAACCT
>JAJRSN010000525.1 GCA_024278715.1 Calditrichota bacterium | reverse complement strand
GGACCGGAACAAATAACGGCGCCTGGGACGATTATACGCGCCGGCAGTATCCCAACTTTGAAGGATGGGAATCCGTTTCGGAAGCCACGCTCAAAGACGATGATCCGACAAACGACCTGACCCCCGAAGGAGCGAAACGTCTTTATGAGTGGCAGCACAGACGACAGGGAGATATTAAAAAACCCGATTACACGATCGACCTGGGCTTTGGCGGACCGGTCCCCATAGTTAGTAAAACGCTGGGTAATCTGCGTTTTTATTTTTCTTATTACAAAGAACAGAATATGTTCGTTTTTCCGCTCTCCAGAGACCATTACGGGCAGAATTCATTTCAGACTAAAATAACAAGCGACCTTTCCAAATCGATGAAATTGGTTCTGACTAACTGGTATCAGGAAGAATTTTCCGTGTCGCCTTACCAGTGGAAAACGGCGCCCACAGGACGTGTGCTCAAACAGCAGTCCGAGATCGCCAATCTTTTGAATAGCAGCAGCGGAAGCAGCATATTGTACATGCCGGGTTATTTTAGTCCGACATCCATTTATCGAAATATGTTTGGTATTAAGTTCATCCATGCTCTGAATACATCCACATATTATGAATTGAACCTGCAGCACAAACAGAGCCGCTACCACACCTATAAAATGGCTGACCGTGATACGACCAAGAAACATGAAATTCTACCCGGACTCAAAGTGGACGATGCTCCTTACGGCTACTGGGGATACGGCGTTACCGGAATTGACGGTATGAGCATGGGCGGCTGGATGAATTTAGGACGCGATAAGAGCAAAATATCCACAACATCGCTCAAGTTTGACATTACCAGTCAAATCCATCCAAGACATCAGATAAAAAGCGGATTTGAATTCGTATATAACGATTTTGGAGTAAACGCCGGAACATTCAGCCCTTCGATGAACACCTGGACCCGCAGCCTGGTTTATTCGGTTTTTCCCTATCGTTTTGCCGTTTATGTGCAGGATAAAATGGAATACATGGGTTTTATCGCTAATATGGGTGTTCGCTTTGATTACTCGGATGCCAATACAAAGCGTTATGTTTTATCTCCTTACGATCAGTTTTTAAAAGCGGGTTATGGAAATTTAATTGAACAGCAATCCCCGACGGAAAGGGCAAAAGCAAATTGGAGTTTGAGCCCGAGATTGGGAATTGCGCACCCCATTACGGAAAATTCGAAATTGTATTTTAATTACGGGCATTTTCGCTCGGAACCGCCGTCTTCTTTTCGTTTTCGGATTCAGCGGGAATCCAACGGACTTGTAACCAATCTTGGCGATCCCAATCTCGGACTCGAAAAAACAGTCGCTTATGAATTGGGATACGAACACAACTTATTCAACAAGTTATTGCTTAAAGTGGCTGCTTATTACAAAGACGTTACCAATCAGGTGGGCTGGGTTTTCTATCAAAACATTGATAATTCGGTGCAATATAGCAAGGCTACCAATAATAACTATCAGGACATTCGCGGATTCGAAATAACTCTGCAGAAAAAAGTAGGGCAATGGGTAACAGGTTTTTTGAATTATACTTATGATGTGCGGACTTCAGGGTATTTTGGACTTACCCAATATTGGGAAGACCCCAACAAACAACGCGAATATCTTCGTCTGAATCCCTATCAGGAAAAACCGCGCCCCAGACCGTATGCCCGCGCCAATATTGATTTTCATACTCCTGTTAACTTCGGTCCTCAATGGATCGGGGGACACCCCTTAGCCGATTGGACAGTCAATATTATCGCAAACTGGAAAACAGGAGCTTACGATACCTATAATCCCAACAATATTCCGGGAGTTGTGGATAATGTTCAGTGGCGTGACTGGTATAATGTCGATTTGCGTCTTTCCAAAGCGTTCCGTTTCGGACAATATCAATTGCAGATTTTTATGGATATCGACAATGTCTTTAATCATAAATATTTAAGCAGAGCTGGTTTTTCCGATCAGTATGACTATCTTGATTATTTAGAATCGCTCAATCTCCCGTGGGAAGAAGGCGTGGAAAAAGGGCACGATCGCATCGGTGATTACAGACCCGTCGGAGTGGCTTACGATCCATTGGAGCCAAATCCCGATAACGATCCTGCGATTGCCAGACGGAACAAGAAACGCAAAGAAACAAAATCGTACATCGATATGCCCAATATCAGATCGTTCACCTTTCTTAATCCGAGAGATATTACCTTTGGAATCAGAATAAGCTTTTAAGGGAATCAAACAATGGTTCGTATTTTCAAATCGAATTACTTTTTCTTGAAAACATCATTCAATATGATTTTGTTACTAAGTTTGTTGGTGATGCATTCCGGTCTTAAAGCCCAATTGCAGGGAACGGAGAAGAAATATGTGCGCATCGGAGAGTTGCAAAGCCATTTTACGTCTTACGGATCGGAAAGAGCCTGGAACAATAAATATTACGAAGGATTACGCTGGCCCGCGGATTATCCTTACACCGATAACGCGGTAATCAAAAGGTTCTGGTTGGGTTGTAGTGATTTTACCGACGCCAACGGCAGATATTGGGAAAAATACGGAATTTATTTTGCAGCCGATTACGTCGGATCGAGTCTTTTCCCAATCGAATTAAAACAGACCGCCAGATTTCCCGCTCCCCATGTTTACGTTGACGGCGTTGATGTGACCGCACCCTACAGAGGCGATGTGGATGAAATCGATGAAAATCAAATTCCCGACCGCATCATCACCAATGTTGTGAATACCTCGATGGGTTTGACGATGTATCGCATTATTTACGCGTTTAGTCAGCAATACCATGATGATTATTTCATAAAGAAGTTTGTGTTTAAAAATACCGGCAACACCGATTTCGACGATGAAATAGAATTAAACGCTCCCATAAAAGGCTTGCGGATAGGATGGGGCGTCAGGTACAGCGTTTCTCGGGAGGGGGCTTTTTACATAGGAGGAACCCAGTCCTGGGGTCAGCAAACCTGGGTAACACGCCGCGGCGAGAATTATGCCGAACACCAAAACGATCAGGTGACCGAAGACATGCCCGCCTCGGAGCTTGAATGGCTGAGGTCCGGTTTTTGTTGGGCGGGGCAAAAACAAACCAATAATTTTGACAATATCGGCGCTCCCAATTTTTT
>JAJRSN010000524.1 GCA_024278715.1 Calditrichota bacterium | reverse complement strand
AAATTCAATTTTAAAAAATCCATATTAAAAAATTGAAGTTAAGCTTATTCAAAAAGCCATCCATAAAATAAGGAGGAATGGTGATGCCCGAAAAAAAACAAAAGATCAATCGGAGGGAGTTTATTTTCCGAACGGGAATTTTTGGCGCGCTTGGGTTGGCAATACTGACGTTTGTCCGCAACATAGTTCTTTACCTTTTTCCCGAGAGGAAGACAAAAACTTATCATAAATATTTAGTGGCAAGAGAAGACGAACTGGCGGTGGGAAGAGCAAAGCAGATTTATATGGGCAGAACCCCCGTTTTTATTGTTCGTCAGGATGAAGGATTTAAGGTTTTTTCCGGGATTTGCACGCATTTGGGATGCATTGTCAAATGGGAGCAGGATAAAGAGCGGTTTTTTTGTCCCTGCCATAAGGGAGTTTTCGACAAAAGCGGAAAGGTAGTAAGCGGTCCGCCGCCCAGACCGTTGGATGAGTTCCGTGTGGAAATCGAAAATAAAAAGGTTTATGTATTTGTAGAAGATAAAACAAGGAGTCCGTGGGCATGAGTTTTAAACAATGGTTCATAGAACGGTTCCCCATAGACTATCAGAAATTTGTGGAGATCAATGAAAAGATCTTCATCAAAGAGCCAATTCCGACACACATGAAAAAATGGCTTTTTGCAATGGGAGCCACCCCTTTAATTCTTTTCGGATTACAGGTAGTTACCGGACTTTTTTTAACATTCTATTTCATACCGTCGCCGGAAATGGCTTTCGAGAGCGTTCGGCATATTACGGAAGACGTGCGGCTTGGTTTTTGGATTCGCGGAATACACCGTTGGGGCGCCAATTTGATGATTATTTCGTTGTTGCTGCACATTACGCGCGTCTTTTTCACCAATGCTTATCGAAAACCGCGAGAGATTAACTGGATATTGGGAGTCGCTTTATTCTTTTTGACTTTAACCATTTCGTTTACAGGCTATTCTCTCACTTATAACCAGCTTTCATACTGGGCGACTACAGTTGGAACGAATATGATTAAAGAAGTTCCGGTAATCGGCGGTTTGATGCTTCATTTTCTGCGCGGCGGAGACGTGGTTAACGCTAACACGCTGACCCGGTTTTACAGCATGCACGTGATGATTTTACCGGCATTACTGATGTTCTTTATTTTTCTGCATATCATTATTCTGCGCCTGCACGGCGTGTCGGTTCCGGAAGGATTTGAAAAAAAGTATTATCCGTTTTATCCGCATCATTTTTACAAAATCATCATTGCCACGCTTTTTTTGCTGGCGTTTATGAGCACCTTAACGATTATTTTGCCGCCGGGATTGGGGACGCCCGCTAATCCGGCGATAACTCCCCAGCATATCAAACCAGAATGGTATTTTTTCCCCATGTACCGATTTCTGAAGCTGTTCCCGCTGCATGTGGGAATTTACGCCACTGCTGCGTTTGTATTGGTGTTTACCTTTTGGCCCTTCATCGAACCGTTGCTGTCAAAAGAAAAACGCACCCGCACTGTGTTCAGCAGAACAGCCGGAATTTTAACGCTTATTATTACTCTGGCTTTAACATTATGGGAAACAATAGTTATTTAAATAAACAGGAGGACGCATGGATACCGTAAAAGCACAACAATGGCTCATAGGAATTTTTAGCGTTTTGCTCATAGTTATCCTGCTTGTTGTCGCGGGAGTTGAGATGAAAAAGAGCCGTACTTATGAACCGGAAATCGAGGTTGATGAAATATCCGCCAGGTGTATTAATTGCCACGAGAAAAAAGGTCTTGCGCCCAAGATGATTACCGAGTGGAAGGCGAGCAAGCATGCCGTTGTGGGAACGGGTTGTATTGAATGTCACGAAGCCAAACCCGATGACTTTGACGCCTTTAAATGTCCCGAGAGCGATATTCTTATCGGAAAGCACCCCACGCCCAACGATTGCGCCAAATGCCATGAGGAGCAAGTTGCGGAATTTGGCAATTCCAAACACGGAGTCGCTCAGATAATGATGGCGCTGAAAGGGCCCGACCGGAATGTTTTTGAACCTACTATCTCAACCAAACATGGCTGCGAGCAATGCCATAATATCGGGAATTACTGGCCCGACGGAAGCATAGGCGAATGCGACGCGTGTCATTCCAAGCACCGCTTTTCGTTGGTGCAGGCAAGAAAACCGGAAACCTGCGGCGAATGCCATATTGGTCCGGATCATCCGCAAATCGAGATGTATCTGGAATCAAAGCACGGGAATATCTACACGGCTAACGGCGACGAATGGAATTGGAATTATAAATCCGGCGATCCGCCGCCTTTTAGCGCTCCGACTTGCGCCACCTGCCACATGAGCGCTACGATTACTTCGGGCAAGGCAACGCATAATGTAAGCGAACGTTTAAGCTGGGAAAGCCAGGCTCCCTTTTCCGTGCGCACTCAGGAATACTGGGGTAAAAAGACCTGGCAGGAAAAACGCGAAGGCATGCTTGGCGTTTGTTATCAATGCCATTCCAAATCTTTTGCCGACCGCTATTTATTGACCGCCGACCTTGTGAACCTGCAATATAACGAAATTTGGGAAGAAACGATTCGCTGGGCAAAACTCCTCAGAAAATACAATGTAATCAAAACGGATGTGTTGGAATTTGACGGGCAAGCCCAAACCTCATGGCCCAAAGAGGGATATGATGAAGAAATAGAACATTCGATTTACCGCAACTGGCATCACGAAGGAAGACGATTCCGCTTTGGAGCCGAAATGATGGGAGCCGATTATACCCAGTGGCACGGAATCTGGGAAGTGCAGGAGAATTTGGTTAAAATTATCCAATTGGGAGCCGAACACGGAGTTCCCGAAGCTGTCCGCTGGTTAAAAAATAAGAATGCCAATAAATTCACGCTTTATCCGCTTTATGATATTCCCGGCAGCACCTGGGGGCCGTCTATTTTGGCTTTCAGGGGGAATATGCCCATGGACCGCATTGCCGATTACTGGGAAACCGTCTATGAAAACGTCAAACGCGCCTATGAAAAAGGACTGCTTACCGACGATGAATGGAACCTGTATAATGAAATTTATAAAAATAAAGATCGGGAATTGGGTCGTGATGTACCCTTGCCGCCCATTCATGAAGAATATATGAAGAATCTGAAAATTGATTTGAAACAATTGTACAAAGAACAAAAAGTTGAGTTGTTGCGGAGTAAAATTAAACCGTAATCGGAATTAGTTTAATCAAAAACGCCTGCATAAACAGGCGTTTTTGATTTTTACTTTACAGATCCTGAACTGCCTCAATGTTTTAAAACGAGTTGTTTTTAACATCGCCCATAGCGGGTAATTTATCAAAGTATTCCACAGTAATGTTCGAAATGCTTCGCAATCAAATTCGCCGCCTGGTCTGCTTTTTAGACGGGCATGTCCGGTGGTGGTTGCCGCACCCTTGTAGAAGGATATGTTTCAAAGGGTTATCAGCAGGTTGTCTGGGATGGAACAAATAAAACCGGACAGACGGTTTCCGGCGGATTGTATTTTTACGAGTTGAGAACCGAGAAAAAACGCATTTTAAAGAAAATGCTGGATCAAGTCCTTAAATTTGTGTAAATAAAGGAAGATAATTTTTAATTATGTTAGCAGATTTAGCAAATGCGGCGGAAAAAGTATAAAAATCAACATAAATCTGCGCGATCTGCAAGAGACAATTGTTTTGAATCTTTCTTTACTATTTAGTTGTTGAGTTTTAACATTTCCGCTTCTTCCGCAATCAAATTAACCTCGCCGGTCGCAGCAAAGCGGATATTGCTGTTTAACCGCAAACTGCCACTATTGCACGCTATTCTTTCGGTGAAGCGCTTCTTTAGTTACATGAGTTTTATTCTTAAATTTAATGCCGAATTCTTTTCACTAAACTAAAGAGAAAACCGATTATTCGCAATCAATGCAGAACGTATGCCCAACAGAGACGTTCAATCATAATAAAGAATAATTCCAGTAAAGCTACAAAGCCAAAAAACGATTCTGCCCTGAAAAAGGAACTTGTTCTGTCAATTTCGATTTTGGGCAATATCGCCTTTATTAATGTTTCACTCAGAATTTTTTAATTCATTGACAAGATTGTGTTTTTTTATTT
>JAJRSN010000523.1 GCA_024278715.1 Calditrichota bacterium | reverse complement strand
GCGCGCCAATTCAGACCCCGCGTGAGGTAAGAAAGCGTTAAAGGATGCTTTCCCGCTTTTTGAGCCTCAACCTTCCACACCAATGTGGGCTTTGTGATAAACTTTTCTCTTTGGGAAGCGTAATCCTTTAAAATAACTTTTTGCCTGTCATTCTTGGGAATGATCTGCAAATTACCCTCATCGTCCAGCAGCATCAAATACTTATCGGAACCGGACAACAACCGTCCGCTCAACATTCCCTGCTCAGGGTCAACCAGCCAGATTTTTTGATCGATGGATTTTTCCAGTACCTTGTCAACGCTGATCAAATCGTATTCATAATTCTGTTCCAAAACGATGAATGAATTGTTCTTGCTTTCGATCAGCACAGATGTGGGATCGATCTTTTCGGGAATATCGGTCAACAGGTAACTTTGCTTCCCCTTTTGCAGATCGATTACGCGGCTTTCGCGTACCAATCCCATGTCGGAATTGGTTACGGTTAACGAAAGATCATTTTGGGCGAATAACGAAGCCGTTAAAAACAACAACGCCCAAAACAAATTATTAACCGAATAATTTCTCATAATTACCTCTAATCTTTGCAAGATTTTCGCGAATACTCGCTAATTTTTTCGCTCGGTCTCGATAACCTTTTCAGGCGCTTTCTGTAAAAAGTTTTGATTATTCAATTTGGCAAGACAAGATTTTTCCAGACCCTCAAGCCGTTTCAATTCTTTTTCCAGACGCTCTTTCTCTTTTTCAAGATCCAGAGCCTCGCGCAGCGGAATAAAGTATTCTATGGATTGAACGACAACTGTACCCGCTTCTTCCCTGGCAAAATCTTCCGGAACCGGCGTTAATTCTTCAATCTTGGCAAGAGCAGCAAAATGATCATAACTCTGTCGGATTAACCGCTCAATCTCGCCGTCCGCCTTGTAATGTACCTTAATTTTCTGTCCTGGCGCCACATTCATCTCCGCGCGTAAATTTCGAATAGAACCGATCGATTCCTGAATAAAGCGCATTTTTTCTTCTACGCTTTCGTCAATTAACTCCTCTTTAACCTCCGGCCAGGAAGAAATGACAATACTCTCTTCATCTTTTGCCTTCAGATTTTGCCAGATTTCTTCGGTAATGAACGGAATAAACGGATGGAGCAAATTCATTACCCCCTTCATGATGTGAGCGGCTACCGCCAACGCTGTTTTCCGCTCAATTTCATTCTCAGCGTGGTAAAGACGCTTTTTAATCATCTCCAGATACCAGTCGCAATAATCATCCCAAAAAAAGTGGTAAACACTGTTCAGAGAATCGTTCACCCTGAAATTCTCGATTCCCTGTGTGGTGTGCAGAATCGCTTTTTGATAGCGGCTTAAAATCCAGCGATCTTCTAAGGTAAAATGCTCTTTGTATTTTTCGATTTCCGTTTCCCATCCGTCTTTAGCGTTCATGGCTAAAAAGCGGAAGGCGTTCCAGATTTTATTGGAAAAGTTGCGCCCCATCTCAAAGCTGCGTTCGCCCAGGTTGATGTCCTGCCCTTCGGAACTTAGCATAATCAAAGTAAAACGAACCGCATCCGCGCTGTACTGTTCAATCATCTCCAGAGGATCGATTCCATTACCCAGCGACTTGCTCATCTTGCGCCCTAATTCGTCGCGTACAATTCCGTTAAAATAAACATGATGAAAAGGAATATCGCCCATGAATTCCAACCCAGCCATAATCATGCGCGCAACCCAGAAAAAGATGATATCGGGACCGGTGACAAGCACATCCGTGGGATAAAAATATTTTAACTCGGGCGTGTCATCGGGCCAACCCAAAGTGGAAAACGGCCACAATTGCGAAGAAAACCAGGTATCCAGCACATCCGGATCCCGTACCCATTTTTCTTCGGGAGTCGAAGGATCATCTTTGCAAACCTTCACCTCGCCCTTTTCATTGTACCATGCCGGAATGCGATGCCCCCACCACAGTTGTCGGGAAATACACCAATCGCGAATATTGTTCATCCAGTGTTCATACGTTTTCTCAAAGCGTCCCGGCGGATGAAATTTGATTTTACCTTCCTGAACCACACGCAAGGCTTCTTTGGCTAATGGCTTCATCTTCACGAACCATTGAACCGAAAGATAGGGTTCGATAGGCACCTTGGAACGGTAACTATGACCAACCGCATGAACGTGCTTCTCGATTTTCTCCAACTGCCCCATCTTTTTCAATTCTTCAACAATTTTCTCCCGCGCTTCATGACGATCAAGTCCCGCAATGAAATCGGGAATGGGCAATTCGTCAATGTACTCGCCGTCTTTAAACTGCTGACAAACGTGAAATACTTTTCCGTCCTTGTCCAATATGATGACCATCGGCAAATTGTGCGCCAGACCGATTTCAAAATCGTTGGGATCGTGAGCCGGCGTAACCTTAACAAAACCGCTGCCGAACTCCTTATCCACATGTTCGTCGGCAATAATTTCCACTTCGCGGTTAACAAAGGGAATAATCACCTTTTTACCCAGCAAATGCTTCTTCTCTTCGTCGTCAGGCGCAATCGCCACCGCCGTGTCGCCTAACAGCGTTTCGGGTCGCGTGGTCGCAACTACGATGTAATCATCCGAATCTTTAAACTTATAACGAATATGATAAAGATTGCCCTGAATTTCTTTGTGTTCCACCTCTTCATCGGCAAGCGCCGTCGCGGAAGCCGGATCCCAGTTAACAATTCGCAATCCTTTATAAATCAAACCCTTGTTGTAAAGACGGATAAACACTTCCTGCACGGCATTGGATAAACCTTCATCCAAAGTAAATCGCTCACGTTCCCAATCACAGGAACACCCCATCATTTTTAGCTGATGAATGATCGTCGAACCGTTTTCTTCCTTCCATTCCCAGACCTTTTTTACAAATTTTTCACGACCGAGATCGTAACGGGATTTGCCTTCTTTTAAAAGCTCCCTTTCAACAACGCTTTGAGTGGCAATTCCGGCGTGATCAGTGCCTGGCAGCCATAATGCTTCGTGACCCAACTTGCGATGATAGCGGATGAGAATATCCTGAATAGTATTATTAAACGCGTGCCCCATGTGCAAACGAGAAGTAACATTGGGTGGCGGAATAACAATCGTAAACGGCTTTTTGTCCGGATTGACCTCCGCATGGAAATAACGCCTTTTCAGCCATAAATCGTACCACTTGTTCTCAACCTGCTTTGGATTGTAAACCTTTGGAATTTCCTTACCCATTTACAATAGCTCCTGACTTTTTTCGGTTTCTTCTTATTATTAAACGCAAAATATAAAGAATTTTAAGGCTAAAGTCACTAAAATGATCGATAGCGTTGTCCGATAATCATCCTGATTGTCCGGC
>JAJRSN010000522.1 GCA_024278715.1 Calditrichota bacterium | reverse complement strand
TCTTCAAGGTCTTCGGGATCGTTTACTTTTTTGCCGTCAAAGCGCACGATAATATCGTGTTCCTTTAATCCGATGCGTTCCGCTTCGCTTCCCGCGAAAACTTTAACAATCTCCGCTCCCCCGTCAAGATTGTATTTTTCAAGGATTTCTTTATCCGGACTCAGCGCCACAATGCCAAAAGTGTAATCGTTGTTCTGTGGTGAAATGACAACGACTTTTTTAACCTCCTTCCGATCGGCAGCCTGAGCAAAAAAAGCTCCGATTAAAAGGAGAACTAAAATTATTGTTCCGATAATTCGTTTCATCGGCGTTCCTCCCTGTTTTGGTTTATCATCGGGATGCGTTGAATTAACAAGGAATATACGACAATTGATTTTCAAAGGTTTCTTTTTTGCGGAATTTCAATCGGGAATAAAATTGAACTAAAGCGGGGATTTTGTTAAAATCAATATTGTTGCTTAAACTTCTTCGTAAAGGTAAAGTTTTTTTATTTCGATTCCACAGCAGGAGGAATGAAGATGAAAGTAAGCCGAGTTGACGAAATGCGAGAGATGGATCGAACAGCCATAGAAAAATACGGAATTCCGGATGAAATATTAATGGAAAACGCCGGGCATGCTTCGTATGAAGTGATTCGCAGAAAAATCGGTCTTGAAAATCACAGTTTTTTAATATGCTGCGGCGCGGGAAACAACGGCGGAGACGGGCTGGTAGTTGCCAGAAAGCTGTTTTCCAACAGGGCGACTGTTCAGACGCTTCTGTTGGGCGATCCCGAAAAATTCAAAGGATCGGCTAAGCTAAACTATGATATTGTTCAGAAAATGGGAATTCCCTGCGCTCGAATTACATTAGCCGATCAGATAATCCCCTATCTTTCGCAAAGCGATGTAATTATTGACGCTATTTTCGGCACGGGATTAGATCGTGAGGTGGGCGGCAAATACCGCGAAATTATCGAATTGATTAATCAAAGCGATAAACAAATTGTGAGTCTTGACATTCCTTCGGGAATTAACGGCAATACCGGACAAATAATGGGCGTGGCGGTAAAAGCGCACTTCACCGTCACCTTTGGTTTGCCCAAAATCGGAAATTTGCTGTATCCCGGATTTGAACACAGCGGTCAATTATTTGTCACTCATATTTCCTTCCCGCCGGAGATTTACCAAAAGGAATCCGTGCTTGTCCGGATTAACGAACCCGCTCCGCTGCCCGAACGCCCCGGCGACGCCCACAAAGGAAGCTGCGGCAAGGCGCTTTTTGTGGCGGGCGCAGCCAGTTACCTTGGCGCGCCTTACTTTTCCGCCCATTCATTCTTAAAAGCGGGCGGGGGTCTTTCTTATCTTGCAACGCCACAAACCATTGCGCCCTTTATTGCCGAAAGAGGACCGGAGATCGTTCTGCAGCCCTTGTCAGCCACCGAACAAGGCAACATCTCTCCGGCAAACCTTGACTTTTTGCTAAAATTCGCCGACGAAATGGAGATGGTGGCGCTTGGACCGGGCACTTCGCTGCAGGAAGAAACGCAACAGTTAATCCGCGACCTTGCCGCCAAATTGTCCAAGCCCGTTTTGATTGACGGAGACGGATTAACGGCTATCGCTCAGGATTTAAAATGTATTAAAAAACGCAAGGCGCCGACAATACTTACGCCGCATCCGGGCGAAATGTCCCGCTTGACAAAATATTCGCTTTCGGAAATTCAATCCAACCGGATCGATATTCTGCAGGAAACCTGCAAAAAATTAAATTCGATCATTGTTGTAAAAGGTGCTCATTCGCTTATCGGCTTGCCGGACGGAAGCGTGTTTATTAATTTAAGCGGTAATCCGGGAATGGCTACCGCGGGAAGCGGCGATGTGCTAACCGGAACCATCGTCGCCATGTTTGCGCAATTGCGCGACGCGGTTAAAGCGGCGCTAACCGGTGTTTTTGTGCACGGACTGGCGGGCGATATTGCCGCCGGCGAAAAGGGAGAAGACGGAATTGTCGCCGGCGACATTCTTAACGCTTTACCCGCGGCTATCGCGCAGTACCGAAAGAATAGCCGGGTAACAAAGAAAGAGTATTACGGAAAAATCGAAGTAATTTGACGGTTCTCCTAAAAGTATTAAGCCGATGGGTCGTACACGCCGTTTGTTGTTTTTCGTGGGATTATTTTTTTCGTTTTTCACATTACTCTTTAATAATTAAACAAAGAGTAAAAATATGGAATTTAATCAGGAATACTGGACGAATTTTTATTTAAAAGACGCGCCTCCGTGGGATATGCGCGGCGTTTCTCCGCCTCTTAAAGCCTATTTCGATCAATTAACCGATAAGGACATAAAAATATTGATTCCCGGCGCGGGCAACGGTTGGGAGTCGGAATATCTCCTGAAAAATGGATTCAAAAATGTTGACGTTCTTGATCTTTCCCCCTTGCCCTTGCAAAATTTGAAGAAGCGGGCGCCCGATTTTCCCGACGAACAATTGTTGAATATGAATTTTTTTGCTTTAACCAGACAATACGACCTGATTATTGAACATGTGTTTTTTTGCGCGTTGCATCCCGAAAATCGACCGCGCTATGCGCGGCAGATGTATCGGTTACTTAAACCCGGGGGTAAACTGGTCGGCGTTCTTTTTGATTTTCCCTTAAACCCGGATCAGACCGACCCGCCTTTCGGAGGATCAAAAGAAGAATATTTGAACTATTTTGAGCCGCTATTCGAGATCAGGACTCTTGAACGATGTTACAATTCGCATCCGAGCCGGCAGGGACGCGAACTATTTATGATAATGATAAGGAGCGCTGATTTGACCACAGATTAAGCTGATTACACTGATTGCGCAGATTAATATATTGAGGTTCTTTTTGATTATTAGCGCTTAAATAGGAGAATTTTTTTCCATTTTAATTTTAGAGTTTGCTCTAAAAACCTTGTTCTGTCATTTCGAGCGCAGAGACTCCGACAAAAGCAAAAGATTTCTCCTCGATGCGCTCCTCGAAATGACAATGACGGACATTATCAAAGCGGACAAATTCTAATTTTAAACTCACTTTACTCTCCGTGCGCTTGGCGGATATTATTTTCCGCGGGTTGTGCAGATGATAACAGTTCTTATGTAAAAATTGCGAAATAACTTATTGATATTTATTGAGCTGATTTTAACTAAACCTTTATTCGCGAATAACAGTCCCGAAAATCGGAGAGTTGAAAGACAATCGGCTGCGCGCCGGAGGGATCGGAGTAAAAATAAAATTCAAATTAATTAAAAAGCGCCGAAAAAATTGGCAAAAATCGTATTGATTTTATATATTTTAAATCATCATATAGTAAATGCAAATCTGGTTTAATCAAAATGATACGGGGGGACATGAGATCAAAATATCCTGGTATTAGCCGTATTGATTCCAAACACACCCATGGGTGGTATGTTCGGGTTTACGCCAACGGAGGCGTTTTTGTATCCAAATTATTCAGCGACCGTCTTTACGGAGGCAAACAAAAAGCCTTAAAGAATGCGATCATCTTTCGCGATCATAATCAAATGGTTGCTGAATTGGAAAGAGCTAAGTATCAAAGCACCAAACGCAAGCCCTTTTACAACAAACGCTCCAAAAACAACAAATCCGGAATAACCGGCGTAAACGAAGTTAAAAGCATGAACAAAGGACGTCTGGTTCATTACTTTCAGGCAACCTGGAGCGAAAGCGGAAAGCTGAAGTCCAAAAAATTCTACGTTAATAGCAAGCGCACAAGAGAAGAAGCGTTTAAACTGGCTGTTAATTTCCGCAAACAGAAAGAACAGGAATTGTACGAAGAGTGGCTTAAAAAGAACCAACCTCAGGAAGCGGAAGAAAAATAGTCCGCCCCTGGTTACGGGACTTGCGTTAATTTCTTTTTAATTCCTGCGATTAAGTAATTTAGACAGGCTGTGGAAAATTTCGGGACTTCCGAATCCGGTTCCCGGAATAACAGGCTAAATTTGCGCTTACGAAGCTTTGACGAGCAAAAATACCGGTTTTTAATTCTTATCAATTAACACCGAAATTCTTGCTTTTTGGTGCTGAATTTGTTAAGCGTTAAGGGTGTAAGCGTTAAGCGAACCTCTTCAAATTCCTTAACACGGTAGCTTGTGGTCACGGCTTTCTGCATTCTGATAATTTTTTGTCTTACTCATCACGCATTACGCGTCACGGAATTCGTTAAGCGCTAAGAGTGTAAGGGTTACCGGTAACTCTCCGCTCCCTGAGCCTGTCGAAGGGAGCCTGTCTTGTCACTCTGTCACTCGTTACTTTGTCACAATTCGTTAAGGGTTAAGGGTGTAATGGTTAAGCGGCTTTTGCCAGTAATCGTAATGCGTAATGCGTAATGCGTAATGAGTTATCTCCGCCATAGCTTAAAAATTTAGATAATTCACAAAATTATTTTTCAGATAATAAAAAAGTAGTTACTTCTTAGCAAACATTTTACTATTTTCTGTTTACTGACTACTACTGCTCTCTGCCCTCTGCTTTTTGACAATCCTTTTTCCTTTTTCATTTTTCTTACTCATTACGCGTCCCTCCGTCCCTTCGTCACTTTAAAAGAACTTTAATCTTACTCAATACGCATCACGGCTTTCCGCTATTAACAACTTTTCTTCTGTATGGTATCGGCTTGACCGGGTTACGGATTATTTAGCTGACGCGGGTAATAATATTTCCGCATTAGATTCCGTCAAAAAGCGCATCAAGCAAGCCGCTTACTTTTTCGAAGTCTTCCTCGCGGACATAGAGGTCCACGCCGTTGAAGGTTGAAGACGAAGTAGTGCCTAAAATACCTACATCGGGTGATTTAAGCACACAGCCGATACTATTTTGTTCCAAAATTTCTTTTACCTGCTCGGCAAAAGACCGATTGGGAAAATTTTTAACAAATCTTAAGTCCTGCATAAATAGTCCTCTTTTAATTCTTTACTTTAGTATATGGATTGTAATCCAACTTTGCAAGAAATAAGATTTTCGGGGTTAAAGCAAATTCAACCGCCGCTTTTTTAAAGTTTGCTCCGAAGATTAATTTGATTAAATAAATTTCAAAGTGTATTTTAATTGATGAATAATTTGTAAGTTTTTTCTAAACAAAACCATACACGAGGTGATTTTGACGTAGTTTTTTCAGCCCTGTTTTATAAATAAGCTCCTTAATAAAGAACAAACCAAAAGAGGAACCGTCAAACAAATTTTTCCGTGAATTACCGATAACACCGGTTTTAAATTCCGGAAATTTATCTAAAAATTTTATGTCAGGAGGTTATATGACAAGAATTTTGAAATTAATTTTACCTTTAACGTTTGTTATTTTTCTGTGGAATTGTCAAACAGGAAATCAAAGCAAATTATCGGGGAAAATAATCGGAGCTGACGGCAATCCGCCCGTTATAGCACACATCCACATTGCCGAAGCGGGCGGTAATGTTTACAAGCCGTTAAAATCCGTTAAGGCAAACCCCGACGGAACCTTTGAGATCAAATTACCTCCGCAGAAATATCTCACCGTACTGGTCACCGCGGCTTATCATCAGGCTCTGGAACTACCGCTGGCAAGGGATTCGAAGACTCAATCGGTGGAGTTGAATTTTCAGCTTCAAAGCTATCGTTTTAAGGATCCCATCGGCGAAGTGAAAATAACCGGCGATTGGAATAATTTTAGCTTCTCCTCCGCGCTGCCCATGCAAATGCAATCGGACAGCACCTACGTTTTCGAAGTTAAACCCGCCGCCGATACGCTTGCTTACCAACTAATCGGATTGACCCAAAGAGAATTGAGCATAAACGGTACGCAATACGACTACCTGGTTTACGACGGCGGCGGCGACTATAGATCTGTTATCCGCAAAACCGATTCCATAATGACAATCGTTTTTAATCCTAAAGAATTGCCGCGTAATTACAATCCCGCGCTTCCCAACATCCTGCTGCGCTCAGGAAGTTTGTCCACCCAGGAATTCATGGACATAGCCATAGCCGAACAAAAAGCCGTTAACTCTTGGCGTCAGGCGCGATTGAATTTTATGCGCAAGTTCGGAACCGACCGCGGATTTCGGTTTGATTTTTCGGAGCTGAATTCTTTTCTGAATAAAAAAGAAAAAGAAACCAGTTCACAGGAAGTTAAAAACTTCATCGCTTTTCAACGGATTTTATTGCAGAGTTACGGCTTTTCCGTACCAGATTCGGTTGTGAAAAAAATCGGCGAATCCGTCCCGCCCACCGACCCCATCTGGTCGTTAAACCCGCAAATATTGCCCTTTGTTTTGGAACGCACTTTCGGACCGGAAAAGGCTTACGCCATGCTGGAAGAAGCCCTTGATAAAATAGACAGCAGATACACCCGGGCGTTTATCCTGATAAATATCGGAATGAAAGCCAAATATCAGCGCGATAACGAAAAAATGGCTTCGGTTTACAACAAGTTAAAATCCGACTACAATGATATGCAGATCGTTCAGTACTATCTGATTCAGCTTAATCCCGAATCAATAATCGCCGTAGGAAAACCCATCCCGGAATTTCAATTTAAATCGTTAAAAGACGGAAGCATTATTTCCAACAAAACGCTAAAAGGTAAATTCTTTATTATGGACTTCTGGGCAACCTGGTGCAAACCATGCGTGGGCGAAATGCCTTACATCCACAAAGCTTATGATCGCTATAAGAGGAAAAATTTTACCATTCTCAGCATTTCATTCGATCGTTCGGTTGACGACATTAAGAAGTTTCGTAAGGACAAATGGAAGATGCCATGGCTGCACACCTTTCTCGATAAAAATGTTCGCGATAAGGTGGCTCAGAGGTTTGAGGTCAGCGGAATTCCCAAACCCATTTTAGTCAGTCCCGAAGGAATTATTCTGGCGATGGAAAACGAATTACGCGGTGAAGAGTTAGATAAAACGCTGAGGAAATATTTAGAATAATTTTTCGCAATCAATTTTAATTTAAAAGCCGTGATTTTTTTAAGTCATGGCTTTTTTTATTCTGTTTGCAATCTTTCGATTAAGCGATCGATCAACTGTCGCGTATTTTGAATAATATCGCTGATTTGATCCGGAGTCGGTTTTTCAAAATGAATACCGGCTATCACACACACATTCGTTTTCAGGGTCTTGCTTAACCGGGCGGCAATCGGAAATACAAGCGAATCTTCTTTATGTCCGGGCAGGCTGATTACCGAGGCGTTGCTCTTATTCTTTTCGGCGCCGTAACAAACACCGACTGCCACAGCGCCCAGATGCTCCTCTCCCCCGCGGATGGTCACAATCAAATCATTACCCAAATAAAAAGCATTCAGACGAATGCCGTTCATTTCCAGATTTATGCGGTCGCTGCGCATTTTGTATTCTTCTTTTTATTAAACACATTTGCCGAACAGACTAAATTTAAACAATTTGGCAGAGATTTAACAGATTAATTGAGGCTCAGATATTTTTCGATTTCTTTAACAAGTTTTTCGATTACTTCATCGCGTTTTCCCGCTATTCTGCAGCCCGCAGCCCGGGCATGTCCGCCGCCGTTAAACGCTTTGGCTACTTTATTCACGTCCACGTGACATTTGGATCGTAAGCTGATTTTATGATAATCGGGTTTAACCTCCCTAATGAACAATCCTATCTTCCCGCCGCGTACGGCAACGCTGTAGTTTGTCAATTCTTCTATTTCATGGGGATTGCTGTTCTTCATGTCTTCGTGATTCAAATAAATAACCGCCACGGCTCCGTTAAGATAACTTTTTATTGAATAAAGCCCTTTGCCGATGGTTCGCAGAGCGTCGATGCTGTTCTCAAAAAAAATGATATTGCTGATTTCCGAAGGATTTACGCCGATTTCCACCATCCTCGAACCGATGTACAAATCGCGGGCGTTTGTATTGGAAAACGAAAACCGTCCGGTGTCGTAAACAATTCCCGTGTAAATGGCTTTTGCCAGCTCAAGGTCAATTTTTACTCCGGATTTTTCGATGATCTCATAAACCATGGAGGTTGTTGACGAAGCAATTTCATCAATCCATTCCAGGTTACCCATCTCGTCTTCCTGAGGATGATGATCGATGCGCACAATGTGTTCTTTTTCCGGCAGCAATCTGCAAACATCGCCTAAACGCTTGTAACCGGGAACATCCAGAATAATGGCGCTCTCTATGCGATGGTTGCGCGATTGGGAATCTTCAAAGTTTTCGATTTCCTTAAAAGGCTCCAGGTAGTCAAACCGTTGGTCTAATTTTTTATCGTGGAATATCATTACCGATGATTTGCCCAATTTTTGCAGAAAAAGATGTGTTGCAATCACCGCGGCAATGGCGTCTCCGTCCGCATTAATGTGACCCGAGAGCAAAAAATGATCGTGCTGTTCAATAAACCTTAAAATACTCTGAACAATTTCGATGTACTTTTCCGGAGTCTTCAAAGGCAAACCTCCTTAAAAAAAGGGAAAATATAAGAAATAAAACGATTAATGCCAATCTTTTTTACAGCTATAATAAATACAGGGCAAATCGTATAAAACATTCCCTGTCTTTTGGACGGACTGTTCTAAATAATAATTTTATTAATCATTTTAAACTACAGAGAGGACATATAAATCAAGAAAACAAAAAGATTATGTTATTTTTTATCAATATACTGCCCATACTCTATTTTACTATCATTAGTTAAAATGGGAAAGGAGGGCACAACCACTGGGAAAGGCACATTCTTCTGAAGAACTAGCATATCAATATCTGTAAGTTGAATTTCGCTTAGAAGTTTTGCATTAATTAAAATTTTATCCTGATATTTTTTTTGTAAATGATGAATGTAAGGGTTTAAATGTTTTTCAATAATATTCAAATCACTTTTATTAAAAAGACTCCTATTGACTCCATTAGAATATAAGTAATTATTACGTTGGTATATTGAATAATAAAAATCGCGCCAAATATTCACTTCTTTTTCAATTTTAGGTATTTTATCATATTTCTTTTTATAAGCTTCTTTAGTAAGATATTTATCCCTGATTAAATCTACAATAGCTAATTTGAATTGAAGAGGAAATTCACTTTTTTTAATCCTATTTTTTCTAAAAACCAAAGGATGTGCAATTATTTCATTTAATAAATCACCGACTGTCCAAATTTCATTACCTATACGCAGAAAAGGAAGAGATTGAAAATCCTTTAAATCGTTTTCTAACTCATCATTAACTGTACTATCCTTACTCCAGAATTTCTGACCCAGAAAAGATATTTTTTTTTGCGGTATTTTCATATAATGTGCATAAAATATTTCTGACAGTTTATAAAAAGTACTTTTCAAAAATTTAACCTTTTTGCCCTTCATTATTTTATGCACATATTCTTCAAATTGAGATGAAGCCTTATTTTCTTTAAGTTTTTTCTTTATATCGATCAATCTTTTTTCTACTGAAGTGTTAGAAAGAGCTTTTATATCAGTCCATCCTAATATTTTGATTAGTAAATAAAAATTATTTTCTATTTTTACGGGACCAATAATTTGATCCTTTTTTAACGGTTCAGAAAAAAGCGCCTTATGAATGGCGGGATGTTCGGGAGAATTCCAGCTAACTTCTCTTTGAGGGATTTTTTCATTTCCATATAATTGATTAAAAATTATAGTAAAAGATAATCCTTGTTTTAATTT
>JAJRSN010000035.1 GCA_024278715.1 Calditrichota bacterium | reverse complement strand
TTCGTGATATTCTTGAGACAGCCGTTCAATCCCTCGGCTTAAAGGATGTTGCCGATTTTAAGATCGAAGAGCGTGTGCTTGGCTTGCCCGAAGACCTGAACGCTCCGTTAGTGCAAATGAAAGTGACGGATTTTATTGATGAAGTCTCGCGAGAGTCGCCCGCGCCCGGAGGCGGATCCATTGCCGCTTTGTCGGGAAGTTTAGGCGCCGCGCTCTCTTCAATGGTGGCTAATTTAACCGCCAACAAACGGGGCAGCGAATCTGTTGACGCAGTTTTGAACGAAGCGGCTGAAAAAGCGCAGGCGATTAAATTTGAACTGGCTGCTGCGATTGACGCCGACACCAACGCTTTTAACGTTTACATGGAGGCGCGTCGTTTACCGGCAAAAACGCCCGAAGAAAAAAAGCGGAAATTTGAAGCCGAGCAAAACGGGCTTAAGCAGGCGGTAGCGGTTCCCCTGAACACGGCTAAGCAGAGCCTGGAAGCGTTAAGAGTAGCGGAAACGGTTATTCAATACGGAAATCCCAACTCCATCACAGATGTGGGCGTGGGAGCGTTAATGGCTTACAACGGGGTTAAAGGCGGCATCTTTAATGTGCTGATCAATCTTGGGCAAATCGAAGACCGGGATTTTGTTGACGAAATGCGTAAAACTTGCGATGAGCTGGATAAGCAAGCCGTACAATTGCGGGATAAGATAATTTCGATTGTCGAAGATAAAATTAAGTGAATAGCAGGGGCGCAATTCGCCCCTTTATTTTTTTGATTTTTGCGGATTTGGTATCCGTCCGTAAAAATATTAAATTTACGAAAGGTTTTTGGTCAGATCGGACGGTGGATTGATGAATGTTAAATCTTTAATCAAGGATAAAGAAGATCAAAAAAGGAGAAGAAAATTTCTCAATTTTTCCGAGGCGGAATTGGAAGCATTGCGTCCGGACGAGATTGAGCTGATTATCGAGCATTTCCACGGGAACACACTGGTACGCTTACCGGCAAGCGAGATCTCTTTTTTCGAATGGCTGAAAAAGGTCGATCGACCGGTATGGGAAGATTTGTGGAGCGGCGAGGATGAAGAAGCCTATCTGGTGAGCGTTGATTTTTTAAGAGAATTTATCCGTGAAACGCCTTCTTTTCCCATTTGCGATTTGGTTAACCAGCCCAATTACTGGTTTACATTCAGGCATATTAAGCCCAAAGGTATTAAATATCTTCAGGAAGAAATCCGGCTTAAAGTTGAAATTGACGAAGAACTTGGTCTGGAAGAGTTGTTTCTTTTGGAAATCAGCGTGGCGCCGACCGATATCTGGCATTTTTGTCACCGGCATCAAATCGATATTGCGCGAATGAAAAAAGCGATAGAAGAAATGGTTTACAAAGGCTGGATTGTTCATCTTCCCAACAGGGAAGACCTGGTAAAATACATCGACTTTTAAACCGAATTCCGAATAATTAACAAGAGCCGTAAAGGTTCAAACCGATCATTAAAAAAGTGACTTGCAAATTATGACAGAAATTGACCTCTATATTTCCGTTCTGCTGAAATTTTTGGCGGCTTCCATTCTTTTAGAACGCGTTCTGGAATTTTTCGATAAAATTTTTACGCTGATAGGTATCGGCGCAGGGCGAAAAACGCAGCTTTTGCGACTCGCCGATATTCGCCTCGATGAAGAAAAGGAATCGAAGCGCGTTCTGAAAAAGATGATTATCATGCAAACTATCGGAATAATTGCCGGAATCGGTATTTGTTATGTTTCTGGTCTGGGAATTCTGAAAGAATTAAAACTTATCGGCTCTGCCGGCGTTCGCTGGTGGGATATTGTTCTTTCAGGAATTTTAATTTCCGGCGGAAGCGAACCCATTCATCAATTGATCAATTTCTTAAAAGGGCATAAAGATCAGCTTAGCCAACGGGCACTGGAAATTCGGCAAAAGGCGTTTACTAAAACTTCAGATCAAAGGCGGTTGCCCGGGCATTCGATTGGCATTGTTTACCAAGGGGGACTTTACCCTGATCGACCCGGTCACGGATTGCGGAAAATTAATCCCAAATTTATTGTGATTCATCATTCCGGAACATCGCCGGGCGCCAGTTTTGAAGACGTCGTTAAAAAAGAAAAGCAGGAAAGAACAAATGTCCGCGGAAGTTACACGCTCGATCCTTCTTTTCACAGCGTGATTACTTTTGACGGCGAGTATCACCATTACTGCCGGTGGGATTCAGTGGGGTGGCATGTGGCAAAAGGTCCGCGCGTTTCCAACGTGAATTCGCTGGGTTTGTGCTTTGTGGGTAATTTTCAGATTCGATTATCCAATAATCCTAACGGCAAAAATCGTCCTTCAGAAGAGCAAATAGAAACAGGCGCAAAGTTGATTGCCCTGTGGCGGATTTTATACGATATTGAAGAACAGAACATTGTGCCGCACAGCGCCGTTCGTCGCGGTCGCATTATTTGCCCGGGTGAAAATTTTCCGTTGGAGCGGCTTATTGCCAAGTCAACCCAATTAATCAGAGAGTGGAAGAAAAATCCAAAAATTATGGCTGATATTGAACGTTTTAAAAAACAACGGTTTATTTATGTTTAAAAAATCGCAAAAAAAATTGTGGATCAGGACGTCTGTCGTCTTTCTCTCTTTAATGGTCTTGGCAACCGACGTTTTCGCCGGAGAAAAAGCCAATGCCCAAGCGTTCTTTACGACGGATATTATTAAAATCTATTTTTTAATGCTTCTTTTTGCCACCATCATCAATCGTATTTTGGAGTATTTGAAATTGATTTTAGCCGCCGTCGATCAAAAGATCGGATTCTTTCGGGGAATCAGCGACCGAATCCTGCAAAGGATTCAGCGAAAAATGGATCGATTGGGAATTTCTTACCAGCAAGAGCAATTACGTTCAAACCTGCAGAAATATTTAATCTCGGGCTGCATGCAACTGCTGGGATTTGCTTTGGGAATAATTATTGCGTGGTCAATTCATTTGGATATTCTGGAAGGTTTGAAATTAATGGTTGTAAAACCGTACGGAGTAATTATCACGGGACTGGTAATAGGAGCGGGTGTAGAACCGGTACATTCATTTTTTCGGATTGCGCAGGAAAAACGTAAGATCAAACAGTTGTTATCAAAAATGCAGGGGTAGATTCTTTTTTAAAGTGAGGCGTGAAAGATTTGCGATTTATGATTTTCGTTAATGGTTAATGGTTAAGGGTTAAGCGGCACGACGTTGTTACTCTGTTACTCGTCACTTGTCACTTATTCGTTAAGCGGCTTCTCCGGTCATCGTAACGCGTAATGCGTAATGAGTTATCTTCACAATCGCTCAAAATCTTAAATAATTCAGCCAAGTTATTTTTTGGAAAATAAAAAAGCATTTCTTCTGAACAACAAACATTTTACTATTTTCTGCTTACTGCCTACTACCTACTACTGCCCTATGCCCTATGCCCTATGC
>JAJRSN010000521.1 GCA_024278715.1 Calditrichota bacterium | reverse complement strand
GGACCAAAACCTAAATAGGGGACATGCAGCCAATATTTGTAATTGTGCGCCGAAAAAAATTGCGCAGAACGGGCATAATTTGAAACCTCGTAAGGGATGTAATCATGGCGACGTAAAAATTCCGTTGTTAACAAAAAAAACTCCAGCTCTTCTTCTTCGGATTTTGCTTTAAATTTACCCTTCTGCTTTTGCAGGTAAAACGGCGTTCCTTCTTCGAAGATTAAATTGTAAGCGGAAATATGTTCGGGCTGCAAACTTATCCCCTGCCCGAGCGAATAAAGCCAGTCTTCTTTTGTTTGATCGGGAAGGGCGTAAATAAGATCAATTCCGATATTCTCAAATCCGGCTTTCCGAGCGGCGTTAAATGTTTGACGGGCTTGATCCGCCGTGTGGATGCGTTCCAGCAAACGCAGTTCCCGATCAATAAAGCTTTGAATCCCGATACTGATACGATTGATCCCGATTTGACGAAATTGCGATACTTTTTCCTTTTCAGCTACGCCGGGATTTGCTTCCAGGGTTATTTCACAGTCCGCGGAAATTTTGAAATGATCGTTCAGGGTTTCCAAAATTTTGCTCAATTCATCGGGAGTTAAAAGAGAAGGCGTGCCTCCTCCGAAATAGATTGTATCGAATTCTTCCGACGGATTAATTTGTTCCCGAACGAGTTTGATCTCCTTCAGCAAAGCCGAAAGAAAATCGGATTTTTGATTCAAGGAAGTAACGGAAAAAAAATCACAATAACCGCACTTTTTCACACAAAAAGGGATGTGAATGTAAATGCCCGGTTTTTGCGATTTTTTACCATTCACGGAATTCATCGGATCACATGACCGATACGACCAAAACGGATCTTTTGAAATATCCGAGTAAACGGGACTCTTGAATTCCACGAAAAATAGATAATCAAAGCCTGTCCCACTACTTCGGAATGATCGACAAATCCCCAGACGCGGCTGTCTGAGCTGTTATCGCGATTATCTCCCATCATCCAGTATTTGCCCTTGGGTATGGTAATCGGACCGTAATTATCCCTACTTCCTAAGTTTCGGAATGTGGGAAAGAAAAACCGCCCTTCGTCTTTTTTAAAGATTCGCGGATCGGTAAACTTCCCCTTTGGCGGAAAAGGAAATTTTCTGCCGTTCACATAAACCACCTTGTCAACAATCTCGACGGTTTGCCCTCCCACTGCAATGCACCGTTTAATGTAATCCATCGAATGGTCGCGGGGATAACGAAAAATCACCACATCATAGGGTTTTGGCTGACGCAGCGCGGGAAAGCGAAACCACGGAACATCAACGCCGATTTTAGTGTAAGGAATCCCCACCCAATCGGGGGTTCGCATTCCGTAATTAAATTTATTCACCAATAAAAAATCACCCACCAACAACGTATTTTCCATGGAAGATGTCGGTATGGTATAAGCCTGAACCAAAAACTGACGAATAATAAGAGCAGCTATCAGCGCAGAAAAAAGGCCTTCCGTAAAACTTTTAAATCGACCTTTGGGTTTAACGACCGGTTTAGACAAAATTCCTCCTAAAATTTCAATCTTCTTTATTCATAGAAAGCACAGCTAAAAAAGCCTCTTGCGGGATATCGACCCGACCGACTTGTTTCATACGCTTTTTACCTTCTTTTTGTTTCTCTAAAAGTTTGCGTTTACGGGTAATATCGCCGCCGTAACATTTAGCCGTGACATTTTTCCGCAGGGGTTTTACAGTTTGCCTGGCAATGACCTTGCTTCCGATGGCAGCCTGAATAATGACCTCAAACAATTGCCTGGGAATGAGCTGTTTTAAATGCCGGCACAACCTTTGCCCCATTTCGTAAGCCTTTTCGGCGTGAACAATGGTCGAAAGCGCATCAATGGGATCGCCGTTGATTAAAATATCCAATTTGACCAGCTGACTTTCCCGATAACCGTCCAATTCGTAATCAAAAGAAGCGTAACCGCGCGACACCGATTTGAGTTTATCGTAAAAATCAAAAATCACTTCAGACAAAGGAAATAAAAAGGTCAGATCAACACGGGTGGGATCCAGATATGAAGTCGCTTTGAACACGGCGCGTTTTTCCTGCGATAACTTCATCACATTACCGATATACTCCGCCGGGGTGATAATCTGCGCGGAAATATAGGGCTCTTCAATACGTTCAATTTCAGCCAGATTGGGTAAATCCGTGGGCGTATGAATTTCGACAATCTCTCCGTTCTTCAAAAACACCCGATACACAACATTGGGAACCGTGTTAATGATGGATAAATTGTATTCTCTTTCCAAACGCTCCTGAACAATTTCCATGTGTAAAAGTCCGAGGAATCCGCAGCGGAATCCGAATCCCAGAGCTTTTGAGGTTTCGGGTTCATAAATAAGGGCGGAATCGTTTAAAGCCAACTTATCGAGAGCGTCGCGCAAATTTTCGAAATCGTCGGAATCGATAGGATAAATTCCCGAAAAGACCATGGGTTTAATATCTTTGTAGCCGGGCAGGGGTTCGGCGGCGCCGTTTTTGGCGTGCGTAACCGTGTCACCCACCCGGATGTCTTTTACATTCTTAGCGCCGGAAATCAAATATCCCACCTCGCCCGCGTGCAGTTCTTTAACAGGCTCCCGCTTTAAACGAAGAACACCGATCTCCTCCGCCTGATAATTACGACCTGTATTAAAGAAACGAATCGCGTCGTTTTTTCTTAACATTCCGTTAAAAATACGAATATAGCTTATTGCTCCGCGATAGTTGTCAAAAACCGAATCAAAAATCAACGCCTGCAAGGGCGCATTCTCATCTCCCGAAGGCGGGGGGATTCTCTCCACAATGGTTTCTAAAATCTCCGCGACTCCAACGCCCGTTTTTGCGCTGGCAAGGAGAATCTCGTCTTCTGCACAACCGATTAAATCGATCAACTGTTTTTTTACCACGTCAACCTGCGCACTCGGCAAATCGATTTTATTTATCACCGGAATAATCTGCAAGTCATTTTCGATAGCCAAATACAAATTGCTTATGGTTTGCGCTTCAATACCCTGAGCGGCATCGACCAAAAGCAAAGCTCCTTCGCACGCCGCAAGACTACGCGACACTTCGTAAGTAAAATCCACGTGACCGGGCGTATCAATCAAATTAAGCGTATAATCTTTCCCGTCGCTAGCTTTATATTGCATGCGAATCGCGTGTGATTTAATGGTGATCCCGCGCTCGCGCTCCAAATCCATATCATCCAACACCTGGTCTTTTTGTTCCCGCTCCGTAATAGTATGAGTGTATTCC
>JAJRSN010000520.1 GCA_024278715.1 Calditrichota bacterium | reverse complement strand
GTTATCCAGAAACGGTTCGCGTGTAAACTGATCTGCAACATTATCCCAGCTTAAAACCACCTTGCCGTCCATGGGCGTTGCGGTAAGCGACGGCATCAGCGGCGGCTGTGCAAAACGGTAATCCGATTCGTAAATCTGCTGCACCACTTCTTTGAGACGAAACAAGGCAGGTGAACGATGTTCAGCCGAATTAAGACCGGTGAGCGGATCGTAAGCGTGCAATTCGGACATAGATACGCGTTCGGTTCTGCCTTTGTGAAGCGGGAACAATCCCGAGGCAAAGTCTTCCAGAAAATTCTGCGGATTCATTTGCGCTTCGTCGAATATTCCTCCGGTAAGGAATTGAAACATCTCCCGGTCGTGGCTCATCATGTTCTTATCGTATCGCCAATCCAAATTGTATCTGAAAGAGGTCAGTCCCAGCATATCCGATTCGTTGACGTCGGTGGCGGCGAAATTGGGTTCGCATCCCACTCCTTCTTTAAAATCCGGTTTGTGATTGCCTTCGCCTTCATCGGGACCGGTGTAATTCAAATCAAATGGTCCCACGCCGTCCAACCCCACATCATCGCCAATGACTTCACCGGGTTCAAGACGCCAAACCATAGCCGTACTGTCAAAATAGGTATATGTTCCGTTGCCGTTGGCGTCGTAGCCGTCCTGCCAGTCCTGATCCTCATCGGCGTCCCAGTGTTCGCGGAGATCGCTTTGTTTTAGTTTATAATATTTCAAAAAAAGATAAAGATCGTCGATGCCATCTGTGGGACCCACTTTCATGACGGCAACATTATCCCGTCTTTCATCAACAAGCCCGTCTTCGTCGTTATCAATATTATCGTAGGCTATGCCCGGACTTTCCAGAAAAGCAATACCCATCACTCCGGGCGCTCCTTCTCCTCCGATATCCTTAACGCCATCCGCATCCCACGAGTAGCACATGTCGAGAAATTTATCGTAGTAGGCGATGTCGTCTCCGACTTCGGCTCCACCCACGGCGTTATCGACCATGTAGCCGAAAAAAACATCCGGTAAATCATAATCGGAAATATTGGCAATGGTATATTCGAAAAAGATGGCGTCAGTAGCGGCGGGATTTGACCACTGAAAACCGCGTTGTTCAACCCGAATGCCGATACCACCCCAGGGATAGCCTTTTTGAATGGTGACATCGGGATTTTTATCTCCGATGAATACGCCCGGACGCGGATAATAATAGGGACCGCTAATATTCGGATTTGTGGGCAATCGTTCCTGATCTTGCGCATCGTTAGCGACTACAAAGGACTCCAGATCTGCTTTGATTATTCCTCTGCCAAACCTGCCGTTCCATTCTCCCTGCCACTTTTTACCGTCTTTTGTGGGCCAGCCGTCGGGAGGCCAGGAATTTGGCAGATTGCTCATGGCGGGATATTCGTCCATGGGATTAAAATAACCGAACGGTGGGTACAGCGCCCACTCCACGGTTCCTGCGGGATTTTTATCCATTGAATGGCGATAGCTGCTTTGAATAAAATATAATGTGTCCACCTGATCACCATGACGAATCGTTGACGGGTCTTCCACCGGGATTGTGTCGTTCCGAATATAAACACGGGCGCCGATCAAAACGGCGATTCCGTCATGCATCTTGGTTCCGTCATAATTATTGGGCCACTTAGACACATCATATCCCAGATTGCAACAATCCGACAGTTCGGTGGTATTTCTGAAAAAGAGCAGAACACGGTTTCCGTTCATCCATCCGTAGCGCTCAGCCGAAGGATCTCCCGCGGGATCGTCCGGTCCGACGTAAGGTTTTCCCTGAGCAAACAGTTGTTGTCCTCCCAGGAAGAATAAAAAGATCAAAAAGAGACAGACTTTCATATTTCCCTTTCAAAATCGTTTTTTAATATTTCAATTTTTCTCAAAGAGCAATATCCTTTTGTTTTCAAAAAAAGCCGTTTTTAAAATCCCACAGATCGCCTCTCCGGCGCTATTGAACGCATTTCTTACGCAGTACGAACATAGGCTTTTATCGTGGCGCATTGTTTTCCGGTCGAGGCTCCGTGGGGACGAATGGTATAAGCGCCCACGCTTGCCGGAACCACAAACGTCTCGGCATAATTAACTATTAGAGGTTCAAACCGCTTGCCGGGACTTTCCACAATAATCTCTTCTCCTTCGACCAGGTTAAGAACATTAACGACTCCGCGGGTATCGTGCCGAACTTTTTTTGTGAACCAGTGACGACGAGTTTCAACAAATTCAAGCTCATGAAGCCCGGTGCGTTCTTCCCGCCAGCCGTCTCCGCGCGCCGTTTCTTCAATTCGATTGATCAGGTTCTGTTTTGTCCATTGAGTGGTTCGATTGAATTGTATTACCTTTTCCCCGTGCCGAATATGAATTGGGCGCGGTCTTCCGTCTAAGCCCACTCTTCCCCAGTCCCACAACTTAAAAGTAAAAATGTAAGGAGTTGAGCTTATTTCAAGAACCAGACAATTCTTCCCGGAACAGTGCACCGTTCCTGCTGGGATCGAAATATGATCGTGTTTTTTAACTTCCCAGGTCTGAATATATTTTTCGTCGGCAAAATCGATTTCTCCTGAATCGGCTCGTTTTAAATCGGTGATCATTGCCTGCGGATCAATATCTTCCCGCAATCCCAAATAAACCTTAGCCCCGGGTTTGGCGTCCAGCAGATAATAGCTTTCATCCTGTGTGTAATGCCAGCCAAACGTGTTTTGAATGTAATCGGTTGTGGGATGCACTTGCAGACTTAAATTTCCTCCCTCCCAGGTATCAAGAAAATCGAAACGAATGGGAAATTCCGCGCCAAAGCGGGCGTACACTTTTTCACCCAGCAATTGCACGGGTTGATAAAATACCAGATTAATTGAAGGAATTTCAAACAGTGCCCCGTCAAACTCAAACAAAAGACTGTTTTCTTCCGGTACGCAATTGAAACACCAGGCATAATTTTCCGCCGAACGATCAAGGTCGCAAACGTCTTTTAACCATTGTCCGCCCCATGGTCCGGGATCGAAAAAAGGCTTTAGTTCAAACGGTTGGCGCGCGGCTTTACGCAATCCGCTTCGCACTGCTTCGCCGGTAATCATTTTAGGGGTTTGTCTGTCATTTGTATCGAGAACATAATCCCACTTTTCGATCAATTCCCTTTTTAAACGATCCGCAACGCGCCAGTCAACAAAAAACGAGCGTTTGTATTTCAAAGAAGGCAAATTACTTTTATTGTCAATTCCCAGATTCCCGATTTCATTGCGACGAAAACGTTGCTGAATTTCCCAGCGCGCCATGTCAGCGTAAACCAGAATATCCGGTTTTCCCAAACGAACGGCTCCGCATCCCATGATCATCGTTATTCCCGAATCGATATTTTCAATCTCTTTCTTTGTTTTCGATAATTTTTTCGGATCAAAAAAATCATCGATCTTTAAGTAGCTCAAAACGCCGAAAACAGGATCATCGCCGAGATAGGGGTTTGTAATTTCGCGAATTTCGGATTGCGTTTTAAACACATCCTTAGTGAAAAATACGCGATTCGGTTTTAACAGACTGTTCAGATTCCCGAAAATATCATCTTCAAACGCGCCGGGGTAAATTTCAACGGTCAGTACAATTTTATCCGATTGAAACCGATTAATCCGCTTGCGAATCTCCAGAGCTATTTGCTTCCAGCCGACCCGACAGGTAAAGCCTGACACTTTAATTGAAGGGTATTTATTAAACTTTGATTTTTTGTTTCCCAATTCGACACCTCGTTTTTAAGCTGACACAGCCGGAAAGCCGCGGGTTTTTATTTTCGTTAAGCTTTAAGCGGCATCTCCGATTATCGTAATGCGTAATGCGTAATGCGTAATGCGTAATGAGTTATCGAAATTTAATCCATTGTCGTTAAATTGGTTATTCGTTAAGCGTTAATGGTGTAAGCGTTAAGCGGCTTCTCCATCCACGTATCACTGCTCTATGCTCTCTTCTTGCTCTTTTTTCATTTTTCATTTTTCTTACCTATCACGCATCACGTTATCTTTACTTGTCACTCGTCACTTAGTCACTTGTTACTTTGTCACTCTGTAACTCTGTAACTAACCACGCAATTCCCGGCGTATTTCGATCGAATAAGAAAACCGGTCGGCGCGGTACCAGCCCAAATTGTATTCCACGATCCTGTCCCCGGGATCAAAGACAAAACGTTTACGAAAGAGCAAAGGATCGCCGCGTTTAATTCGCAATTTTTCGGCTAATTCTTTATCCGCCGATTGAACACTCAATTCTTCTGCGGAAAGCATTACCACGGTATGATACTTCTTTTCCAACAGATCATACAGGGGCTGTGAAAAATCCTCGCTTATTTCCATTCCGATGCGCGGATGAAAATACGACGTAAAAAAAACAATGGGACCTTCTTCCAATCCCCGCAACCGGCAGAGTTTTACAACTTCTTTGCCTTCGGCAATACCCAACGCTTCCGCCACTTTTCTGGGGGCTGGTTCAAGAATCGAACTAATCTCGTAATTTTTAAAGGGGATTCCCTGCGCGGTCATTTCCTGAGTAAAGCTGTGCCAGTTTTCGAGCCGCGTCGATACCCTGTTGTTTGTTACGCGTGTGCCCACGCCTTTTTTTCTTGTTACCAATCCTTCGTAAACCAGGCGGTTAATTGCCTGCCGAACCGTATTGCGCGAAATTCCCAACTGTTTAGCCAGTTCAACTTCATTGGGCAAAAACTTTCCCCTCTGGTACTCGGCTGCCTGAGTTAGTTTTCGGAGTAATTTTTCTACCTGAACATGTAAAGGGATTGCGCTTTGATGGTCAATTTTTAACGGTATTGACATGATGAATTTTAAACCTCTCCTTTTGGTGGTAAATTTTTGTACCATGTAAAGTAAAGAATAATTCCGCAAAGCAGGACTGCGCCGGAAAGCGGGAAAACATAATCGAACCTGCGGGCTACCAGATACATCGGAAACAGGTACAAACCGGTTATCAGGATCATTCCGAGAGCGGCGTTCAAAACCGCCAATCGCGGACCATCCGACGATGATATTTCCAAATTTTCGCTTTTAGTTATTTCCCTGATCGGACGCCAAAACCCGAAGGGTTTCACGTTTTTGTAGAATTGCAGCGTTACCGCCCGATCTGTCTGTTTTGTTATTAGCGAGCCGGCGATCGAACACAGCAAAGAACCGACGGTAATCGCCGGAAACGAAACAAACATGGGCATTTCGGGACGAAAAAGAATCAACAGAGAAAGAACAATTCCCGAAAGCATTCCCGCGGCATAGCCCCAGCCGTTCATTCGCCACCAGTACCAGCGAAGCGCATTGGGAATGATCACTCCGGCGCCCAAAGCCATCATCATCCAATTCCATATTTGTCCTATGGATTGCGCCTGAAATCCAATCACAATGCCCATAAAAACGATCAGGACGGTTGACCAGTAACTTGCCCTGATCAGTTGTTTTTGCGTTGCCGTCGGAGAAAAATAGTTTTGCCAGACATCTTTAACCAGATACGAAGCGCCGCTGTTCACCGTTGAGCTGAAAGTTGACATGAACGCCGACAATAAACCGGCAATCACGATACCGCGAACGCCCACCGGCAGATAATCGTTTAAAACCAGAGGCATTACTTTTTCCGGATCGGTGACCTTAAGTGCGCCGCTGACTGCGATTACCACAATCCCCATCGCCATTGCCCAGCGAATGATCAGAAAAAAGCTCCACGCGGCACCCACCCTGGATGCGTCGCGACTGTCTTTTGCCGCTAAAAAACGCTGAAAATCATACATCTGCGCCGGACCTCCGGTATTGAGCAACAACCCTTTCAAAACCCACACAATCACTAATGCTCCGAACCATTCATAAACCTGATTCGGTGTGCCGTTCAGTTCGCCTAAGTGCCACACCGGCTTCAGACTGAGCCAGTCCGCCGTTACCGACCGATTCAACATCTCCGGCGAAACGGTTTTAAAAGCCAAAAAAGCAATTAACAATCCGGCTACTGAAAGAATGATGGTTTGAATTACATCGGTAATGACTACGCTGTACAATCCGCCGACCAACACGTAAAGGGTTGTAACGCTGATAATCATTAATGCTAATGTTGTTTCGGGCAGTGGAATGTACACCGAGGCGAATTTTCCGATCCCCTGAAAAGCATAGCCGATAAAACTTGCCTGAGTTAAAATAGCCATAATCGCATACATGGTACGAGCCGCCTTACCTCCGCCATCCTCACCAAAACGGGTTTTCATCCACTCGGCGGCAGTCATCACATTTGAACGACGCACCCATTTGCCCATGTAAGCCATAAAAAAAGCGCCCATCAAAAATCCCCACATCCAGTGTATCCACATGGATTTCATGCCAAGAATAAAAAGCATGGATACAATCCACATAGTTCCTGTAATATCGAAATTGGAAACCGAGCCGGACATGGCTAACATGATCCACGAAATTTTACGTCCGCCTAAAAAGTAGGACTCAAGATTTTGAGCGGCTTTTTTCCGAAAGAAAAACCCCAAACCCAAAACAAGAATAAAATAAACGACAATGATGACGAAGTCTAAAAAATGCATCAAACGCCCAAATTGAACCGACTATGTCCGTATGTTCATACATATAAGATAATCGGATAAAAGGATCGATGCAAGTTATTTTTTTGTGAAAACAAACAAAATGTTCTTAAATATCTTTACGATGCTTTAATTACTACTTCGCTTTCTGCTTCACCACAATTTAAACTCAAAGCGTCATAAAAAACGTAAATAAAAGCCGGTTTTCTTTAATTGATTTTTTTCGGAGATTTCTAATGGCTCTCAACTTTAACTTACAGACTGCGAAATTTATTTTCTGCCGCAGCACTTTTTGTACTTTTTTCCGCTTCCGCAGGGACAGGTGTCGTTCGGTTTTACTTTGCCGGTAATTTCCGCGGAATCTTTTACATTTGCGTTTTGAAAAACATGTTGCGGTTGATTCTGCGCCTTCCAATCAGATGCAAGCTTCTTTAAACGGCTGTCTGCATGTTCAAAAAACATTTTAAACGATTGACAAAAATGGTTTAATCCCTCATGCCGCCGGTCTTTCGGACATCCTCCCCAACAGTGCCGTAACCATTCGCAATCCAGACATTCCTTGGGTAACTGACGCTTAATCAAACCGAACTTCTTCTGCTGCGGCGAATTCAGCATGTCAATAATTCGCTCGTGATGAATATTGCCTAAACGCCATTTCGGCTGCACGTAAAAATCACACGAATAGACGTCGCCGTTGTGTTCAATTACCGCGTACACGCCGCATTCGGCTAACAACGTGCATTCCGGCGGACGCAATCCCACGTATTCGTAAAACACGGAATCGAAATAGCGAACCGAAGTGGTCGGCTTTCCGTCTTTAAAATCCGCCATCCACAAATCGAATAAGCGTATCAGAAATTCGCCGTAACGTTTGGGAGTCAAAGAAAAATCGGCTGCTTTTTGCGGATTCAGAGGATCGGGTTCAAGGCAGGGGATAAACTGCATGAAGTTTAATCCGAGCGACTTATGGAATTCGTAAATTTCGTCGGGAAACTGAGCCGAATAATCGGTAAGCACGCTTAGAACATTCGTTTCGACTCCCTGATCCAGAAGCATTTTTGCCCTGTCCACAACAGTTTGCCAGCAGCCTTCTCCGCTTTTTTTCAAACGATAAAAGTCGTGAATATGCTCGGGACCGTCAAGGGAAATTCCCACTAAAAAATGGTATTGCTTTAAAAATTTCGCCCACTTTTCGTCAAGAAGAATGCCGTTGGTTTGCAGACCGTTGCCAACCGACTGCCCCCGTCCGTATTTCTTCTGAAAATACACGGCTTTTTCAAAAAAAGGCAATCCCATTAATGTGGGTTCGCCTCCCTGCCAGCCAAAGGAGATGTGCCGCTCGCCCTGCTCCATCACTTGTTTGATCATTATCTCGAGTGTTTCCGAGGACATCCGGTGAATCTTTTTTTCCGGGAAGAGTTCGGCTTTTTTTAAATAAAAACAATACGTGCAATTTAAATTACAATCCGCTCCCGCGGGCTTGATCAATACGGAATTGAGAGGTTTCTTCCGCTGAAGCACTATTCTTCCTCATGAATTTCGGCTTTTTCTTTTAGCGTATCTATCAGCTTAAAAATTTCTTCTTCGATCGACTCATTCCATAGATAATCTCTGATCTTGTTTTTGACTTCTTCAAAAGGCAGGATATGCTGCGGCTTGTACTCATAAACGCGAGCAATGTGGTAACCGTACTCAGTCAAAATAATGTCGCTGATCTGTCCGGGCTGTAACGAAAACACGGCATCTTCAAAAGACTTTACCATTTGACCTTCGGCGAACCAGCCCAGCTG
>JAJRSN010000519.1 GCA_024278715.1 Calditrichota bacterium | reverse complement strand
ATGCCCAGATCACGATCGTAATCAAAATCTTCAAGGATATCGGGAAGTCCCAGAAGCTCGACATGGTTCCCGGAGGCTGTAATGAATTTTGCGTCGCGTGTTTTGGCTTTTTTAACTTCTTCCTGCCAGCGTTTGTAGGCTTTTTGATCCATGAATAAACTCCCCCATCTTTTTTTACTGAGTGCGGCGTTTAAAGCCATCTTGTATTTTATTAATCTTTCATCAGGTCTTTCCCGGATGAACGTTTAAATTATAACGTAATAATTTACAAAATATTGATGATTAACAAAAGATCGACTTCATTTATTTGATAGCAATTTAAAATTCTTTTGACAAAAATAATAAATCACAGGTTATGCGGAGATAATAATTCCGATTCGCGGCAACAGAACTATTCTGCACAATGCTCATGGCAATGATTTTTAGATGTGTTAGATTAAAGGAGATTAAAGGTTAAGAAGTCATGCGGCGTTTGTTGCCAGCTGCAATGAATAATGGGTTATCGACATTTAGTCTATTTTCGTTACAGGTAGTGATTTAACGAAAACGGCACATTGTCACTTGTAACTCGTCACGTGTCACGTCTTTTCGGCATTAACCGCGAAGATCGCAAAGGAAACGCAGAGTGCGCCAAGGAAAAGTTGTTTGTAATAATTTATCGGAGACAATCCCAACTTTGTCACTTTGTAACTTTGTTACTTGTAACCTGCAACTCATTGCGCGTCATGTTCTCTTCGCAAGTAAATTCTTGTTTATTATACATTAAAGACCCCCCTTTTAATTCCCCCCTTTTGAAGGGGGGAACGCCGAAGGCAAGGGGGGTCTTATTTTCAAGCAACAAAATTTTTCTAAACAATTAAACAACTAAACAAATAAACAAATAAACCTTTCCCTTCCATCCTCCGAAAATCCCAACTTTGTAACTTTGTAACTTTGTAACTCGTCACTCGTCACTCGTTACTCGTCACTTGCAACCTGCAACTCATCACGCATTACGCGTCACGATCTTGTCACTTTATCACTCGTCACTCTGTTACTTTGTTACTTTGTCACTTTGTCACTCGTTACATCTTTTTCACCCTTGCCCTAAAGGGCGGAGAAGAAGAGGGGGATACCTGTTCCCAGCAATAAATTACTGGGCTACTATCATTCAATTCCTCCGGAATTTTTCTAAACAACTAAACAACTAAACCTCTAAACCTTTCCCTTCCATCCTCCGAAAATCCCAACTTTTTAACTTTGTAACTCGTCACTCGTTACTCGTCACTTGCAACCTGCAACTCATCACGCATTACGCGTCACGCGTTACGTCTTTGTCACGCGTCACGTCTCCCTGACAGCCGCAACTCAAATGACAATATATCCGATTTTAGAAACAAGATCAGGAGAGAGTTAATTTTGCGAATAGCTTCAAAAATCCGCTTGACTAACAAAGTTCACAATTGGGTAAGCGCGGTCTTGATATTTTTGAGCATTTTTTTGCTCTCTATTCTGAGCAGACTGATGTTTATCTCGTTGTTAGTCAGAGCGATAAAAAAATGTTTTTGATCGGGAGTGCGTACGATTCGCAAAATACCTTTCTCGAACTGAACCAGAATTTCGTCGGTTGCTCCCAATTTTAGTTGATTGCCGGTTTCTTCGCCCTGTGAGGTAAGCTGTGAAATTACGGGCACCAATTCGGCGATATCGTAATTTTTCTTCTCTTTGTTTTTAATGGCAGAAGCGATTGAAAAACCGTTCTTATCAAAAACCGCTGCCATTAAAATTCCTTTTAATTCCACAAACTCCTCAATAATACTCTTAAGTTGTTCCTGTCCGCTCCGCGGCTTATCGCGTTCTGTTATTGCCGAACCCGCCCGTTTTTCGTCCAAACGGCGCAATCCTTCCAAAAGCAGACTTTGCCAGCCCTTAAAAATAGTCTCTTTGGGCGCCTTATCGTTTTTCTTTAAGGTAAAGGTGCCGCCCTCCCAGGTTAAAATTTCATAAAACGCTTCTTCGCCTTCAATAACGTCCACCTGAGCGTGAACAATATTGCCGTCTTCAAAATAGATCACCCCGCGCTGATCGTCTTTTTCGAAATGGATGCTGTTTGTCTGCCGACCCAGACACGTCAATTGAATCAGATCGCTTAATTGAAAATCGGAGATGCGTCCTTCGAATCCTTTTTTCTCCTGAATAACATTTTGGATTAACCGGCGCAATTCCTGAATTTCGAAAGGTTTTTCGATGTACTTAAAACAGCCGCGTTTGTTGGCTTCTTCCTGAATTTCGGATGAACCGTAGGCGGTCATGATCACAACTTTGGTTTGAGGATAGTTTTCACGGATTTTCAGCAACAGGTCGAGACCGGAAATCTCCGGCATGCGAATATCAGTAATAACCAGATCGACCGGTACCTGGGCAAGCACATCAAGCGCAGCCATGGCGCTGTTCATGGCAATCAATTCATATTTATCCCGATCGCGGGAAAGATGTTTGGAAATCGACCAGGTTAAATCTTCCTCGTCATCTACAATTAAAACACGCTTTTTAGCCATAAACCAAAATCCTCAAACTAAACTTTTTCGCACTCTCCGAAAAATTAACCAATCAGGTAAAATAAAACAAGAAAAGCCGGAGCACTGAATAACACGCTGTCGAAACGATCCAGAATTCCTCCGTGACCCGGTAAAATATTCGACGAATCCTTTACTCCGGCGTCACGTTTAAACCACGATTCCACAAGGTCGCCGAATTGTCCGACAATACCGACAATCAAGCCCGAGATAATAGCCACATTTATGGTAATCGGAACAATTTGATAAAAATAAACCACTAAATACACCAGCAGCGCGCCGATTAATCCGGCAACCGCTCCTTCCCAGCTCTTTTTGGGGGAAACTCTTTCAAATAAACGATGGCGTCCGAATTTCAGTCCGAAAAAGTAGGCGAAGGTGTCGCAGATCCAAATGGCTACGAACATGGTCAAAATGAATTTTCCGGCAAAATCGAAATTAAAATTTAACATGGCGTTCAAATTCAATCGCAATAACAGCAGCATTCCCCAAAAACCGGTTGGATAAACAATACCGAAAATAGTGGCGCTTACGTTCAAAAGCGGCGAATCCTGATTGCGGAACATCTCTGTTCCGATAATGTACATCAGCATAAAAATTCCCAATACGATCAGATAAGGCTGCCAGTTTAAAAAGATTGTCGCCAAAACAATCTGTCCTAAAAAGATGCCTGACATCACATTGGGTTTGCCGCCCTTGCGCTCAAAAAGATGATACATTTCCCATTGACCGATTAAAGTGACAATAACCGAAAAAGTGTAAAAAAACGTCCCACCCTTAAGAATAACGAATAACAGCAAGGGAATTCCGACAACCGCGACAGCGACTCTAATGGAAAGTTCTTTCATGAACAGCTCCTGTCAGTTAAAAAATTTCGACGGCGTAAGTTAACCAAAATCGGAATGTTGTGCAAAATAGCGTAAAAAGAAATAATGCGTGACCGGTAGGAAAATAAAAAAGATTAAAGATTAAAGTCCTTTCAAGATTAAAGATTAAAGCGACAATTTAAACTCAACCTGTAGGTACCACTGCCGATTAACGCTTATACCCTTAACCCTTAACGATTAACGAGTAACATGAAGTAAGATTAAAGATTAAAGTCTTTTCAAGATTAAAGTTGCTAATGACAAAGTGACGAGTGACGAGTGACGAGTAACAAGTGACAAGTTTCAAAGTAAAATTGGACACCAAGCGAAAATGAAGAAGCACGCTTACACGCTTATACCCTTAACGCTTAACAAATTGGTGAATTGGCGAAAAAGCGCCGTCGCTGTCATTTCGATGAGCGCGGCGAAGAGAAATCCTTTTTAGCCGGAAACAGATTGCGGATTTACAAAACCACAATAATCAGGTAAGTTCGGAAGCCTGCTCGAAAAAGGCGAAAAATTGGTGCTCTTCAAGAATTTTATTGGTTTCGGGATTTGCGGATTTTACGTTCCAGAATTCAATTCCGATAACTTCACGCGATAGATATTTAACCACCTGATTCAGCAACACCGCCAGGAGCAGCAAATGTTTTTCGGAAAAAGACGACAATTCGGAAAAATCTATTTTAAGACGCGGTTGAATTTGAATATCCAGACCTTCTTCCTGATCAAACATGTTTTTTAGCTTAATATGCGCTTTATTAAAAGCCACCTGGGTAGATCTCGAACCGGCAAATTGAATAAACTCTTCAAACTTTTCTTTCAGGTAGCGTTCAAGTGTATTAATTATCATTTTCTGGTCTTCCGACCATTCGGGATTATCGCTTTCGGCGTCCGGCTGTAATTCAAAGATTGCAGGCTCAATCAAAAACGTCCCTTCTTCCCAGCTCAAAAGTTCGTCGAGAGCCTCGTCCTCGTTTTTATCGTCAAAATTTAATCGCAGTAATTGCCCTTTGTCGTACTCGAAAACAGCCTCTTCTTCGCCGCGTTTTAATATAATTTTTCCGGTCAATGCGTTCTGTTCGGCAAAATTCAGAATACGGATTAAACCGAAATCTTCCAGATTGCCTCTGGGTCTGATCTTTTTTAAGAATTGCAATTCGGTCAGTTCCAGCGCTCTGTTGGTTTTCATCAGGCGGTGGCTGAGCATGTGCGTTAAAGAGAGCGTAATATCGGGATTTTTCATGATTAATCGATCAAAATCGCTTTTGAGCAGCCGCCACAATTCCACGTCTTCTTCGGCAATTACCGTTGCGGAGCGCGGTTCCCCGGTAATCAAAGCCATTTCCCCAAAATAGTCGCCTTCTTCAAGACGGGCTAAAATTACGGGATGGTCTATCTCTTCCGAATGTGTTTCCACCCGTACGCGTCCCGACCTGATGATGTAAAAACAGTCGCCCATATCGCCCTCGCGAATGATGACATCGTCTTTTTTAAAGCGAACGAGTTGCAGTTTATCATAGATTAAACGCAAATCCTTTTCCGCGACTGAGGAAAACAGAGGAACGTTTTTTAGTTGCTGTAAAAGAATTTCATTCATTTTGATTAAAATGCTCGATTAGTTGTACTATTTCACTGACCTCATGCCCCTGAGTAATCTTAATATCCTTATGGGCGTCGAACATAGCCCTGTATTCGGGTTTCAGGTTGCTTTCGCCAAGAAAAACAATGGGGGTTTCCTTGATTTCCCGTACTGTTTCAATCAGCTTTAGTCCGTCTCCGTCGGGAAGTTTGATGTCGGAAACGATCAAATCGATATTCCGCTGCCGGAACACTTCCGCTCCGTCCGTTATATTTTTGGCTTTAGAAATTGAATAACCCATACTGGTGAGCGCCCGTTCGATAATCTTTTGCACAACCAGAGAATTACTCAAAATCAAAACATTCCTGATCTCAACTTCTTTTGTTTCATCTTCTTTAAATCTATCCAATTTTAACGGGCGAAGTTCAATGGCAAAGAATCCGTCCTGCCAGTTCAGCATGGTATCAAGCGCTTCATCCTCGCTCATATTGCTTAATTTAACCTGTTGCAGTTGACCGGCTTTGAATTCAAGCGTGCCTTCCTGACTATTGTTTTTTACCCGCAAAGTTCCGGTAACCGAGTTGGACTCGCAAAACCGGATCAAGTCCACCAGAGGGACATGCTTCAAGCTTCCCTGTGGTCCCTGCTGAGTGGCTTCCATTTTAGAGACCTGCGGCAAATGCGAGGCTTTTTCCAGCGTCTCTCTCAATCGCTGACTAACAATTTTTCCGATGCTGATGGAGATAGAAGGAAATTTTTCCAGAATCACGTCAAAATCGTTTTTATGCAGAGCGAACATTTCCGAATCTTCCGTGGTGATTACTGTTGCGGATCTGGGTTCTCCGGTGAGCAGCGACATTTCTCCGAAATAGTCTCCGCTGGATAACGTTGCAACAACCTGTTCTTTGCCGTCTTCGGAATATATGCAAATTTTAACCTTGCCACTAATAATAATGTACATTTCATCACCCGGATCGCCGATCTGGCAAACGGTATCGTTGGCATTAAAGGTTTTGAATTTTAATCGTTGAATGATGAAATCGATACTCTCCTTTCCCAGGGTATGGAAGAGAGGTACCTGTCTCAGAATTTTACTAAGTTGGATCATTACTTTGGCTCCTGTCCAAATTAAATGAACTTTTTAAGTAAGAAATAAAGATAAAGCACAATAGCAAAAACAATCAGCGTCCACCACAAAGGTTTTACTCTGCGCCGCGGCAGTCTTTCAAATTCGATGCGCTTTTTCTTTAACCGTTCCGGGTGTAAACGGGATTCCAGATCAAATTCCCGATATTTTTTAAATCCCCAAAATTGCATGGACGTCAGAGTTCTTTTTTAATTTAAAAAAATCTTCATAAAAAAACTTACTTAAAAGCTAATTGACAGTCAAAAAAAAATGGGCTGAATATCTCAGCCCATTTACAAATCGGTTCAATAAATGGTTATTCGGATAACTTATTCTTCGACTTTGGTTCTTTTGGAATCCCAGAACATGTAAATCAGTAAAAGCAGGAACATAAAAAAGCCCAATATTTCTGCGCCGGAAGATTCGACCCATTCACTGGTTCCTATGGTTTTCATTATATTCCAGCCGTCCTGTCCGGTAACGCTTTGACCGATAAAGACGATCGCCGCGGCAACCACGCCCATGATAGCTCCGCCCGCAATAAAACCGGAAGCGATCAATGTGCCTTTTTCACGACGCGCGACCTGCAATTTTTCGTCTTTTGAGCTCTTGTAAACCAAATGGGCGATAATTCCGCCCGCTAAAATCGGCGTGTTCAAATGCAGCGGCAAATACATTCCCAGCGCAAACGCCAGAGGAGAAATTCCGAGAAAATCGAGAATCACCGCCAGAATCACTCCGGCAATGTACAGTATCCACGGCGCGGGTTGTCCGGTCATCAGCGGTTTTAAAACAGCCGCCATTGCCGAAGCCTGAGGCGCCTCCAGTCCGCCGGGTCCAAAACCGAATGTGCGATGTAACAAAAAAATGACCGCACCCACGGAAGCGGCAGCCAAAAGCGTTCCGAGAAATTTGTATCGTTCCTGAGTTCGGGGCGTTGTGCCAAGCCAGTAACCGATCTTTAAGTCAGTAATAAAACCGCCCGCCATGGAAAGAGCGGTACAAACAACGCCGCCGATAATCAAAGCCGCCAACATTCCGTCATCTCCGTGGAGACCGATGGATACCAGAATCACCGAAGAAATAATAAGGGTCATCAAAGTCATTCCGGACACAGGGTTAGTGCCCACAATGGCGATTGCCCGCGCGGCTACGGTGGTAAAGAGGAAGGCAATCACCGCTACAATTGCCAGACCCGTAAAGGCGTATAAAACATTGCCCTTTACTACAAGCAGCAAAAAGAAAACAAATATGCCCAAAAACACGCTCACGATCAGAACGGACACCCATTTCATCTTAATATCGGTTTGAGTGCGCGGAGCTTTGTTGTCAATTGTATCTTCGTGAGCCTTGCCCGTAATTTCTAACCAGGCTAATTTAAAAGCGCCGGTAATAATTTTATGCGATTTGATGACGCCGATCAAACCGGCTGCGGCAATTCCGCCGATTCCGATATGACGGACATATTGATTAAAAATTTCCATGGGCATCATGGCGGCGATGGGTTTAGCTGCGTTCAGGATGGGCGCGGGATTGAATTGACCCACATAATAGATTGCCGGTAAAATTACCCACCAGGCAAGAAATGATCCGCTGGCGATAATCAAAGCGTATTTCAAACCGACAATGTAACCCAGACCCATTACCGCTGCTCCGATGTTCATTCTGAATTCAAGGCGCGTTGCGTTTGCCAATTGTTTTCCCCAGCCGAAGACCGTGGTTGAAACAACCTCTTTCCACAAACCAAGCCCAGAAACAAGAAAGTCGTAAAGACCTCCGATAAACAATGCTTTTAATAAAATTTTAGCCTGACGTCCGCCGGCTTCGCCGGCAACAAGCACTTCGGTAGTTGCAGTAGCTTCGGGAAAAGGAAATTCGCCGTGCATGTCTTTAACAAAATACCGTCTGAAAGGGATTAAAAATAAAATTCCTAAAAAACCTCCGAAGAGAGAAGCTAAAAAAACCTGCGGGAAAGTGGCGTTAAGCCCTAAAATGTAAAGACCGGGAATGGTAAAAATAGCTCCGGCAACAATAACTCCGGAACTTGCGCCGATGGACTGCACAATTACGTTTTCCGAAAGAGAATCTTTTCGTTTTAGTAACGACGACATTCCCACTGCTAAAATTGCAATAGGAATGGCTGCTTCGAATACCTGACCTATTTTCAAACCCAGGTATGCTGCCGCCGCTGAAAACACTACGGCATAAAACATACCCCAGAAAAGCGAATAACCGGTGACCTCGGGAAGCGGAAGATCATCCGGCACAACGGGCATGTAAACTTCACCTTCCTTTAGTTTTCGGTAGGCATTCTCGGGTAAGCCCTTACCCTTGGTAGTGGGTTCCATACCATCTCCTTTGTTTTTTCGACTGTAAATTTCAAGAAAAGGTAAAAGATACTCAATCCTCATTTACAAGTAAAGATATTTTTAGGCAATTTTAGAAGATTTCCCTGCGTTTTTCACATTTTTTTTTCAAAATGATCGCTGAGGACGTAATGCGTGATGAGTTGCAGGTTGCAGGTTGCAAGTAACGAGTAACAAAGTTACAAAGTTACAAAGTTGGGATTGTCGGAGGATGGAAGAAAAAGATTTAGATGTTTAGTTGTTTAGAAAAATTCCGGAGGAATTGAACGATAGTAGCCCAGTAATTTATTGCTGGGAATAAGTGCCTCCCTCTTCTTCTCCGCCCTTTAGGGCAAAGGTGACGAAACGTAATGCATGACGAGTAACAAATGATAAATGAAAAAGGAAAAAGATTAAAGTTCTTTCAAGATTAAAGATAAAAGCGACAAGTGATATAGTAACAAGTAACTGGTGACAAGGACGTGACTTGTAGTTTGGAAAAGCACGCTTAACCCTTATACCCTTAACGCTTAACGAAAAGTGACAAAGTAGATTTAGGAGGAAAATCGTAAATCCAAAATTAAATAAACGTTAGAATTTTAGCTTCTTTTTAATGACATTTGATTAAATGTCGATAATCATTTATACGCATCACGCATCACGCATCACGCATCACGCATCACGATGACCGGAGAAAACTCTTAACCCTTAATCTGTAATAGTGACCACCTGTTTGTTTTGAGTTTTAAAATCCCTGTTTAATAAAATGTGTTCAAGATCAAATAACCAAAATGATAATGAGCGTATTTTAAAAAGATTTTTACGCGAAACATCTTATCAGTTTTACTCAAAACGCAGAAAGGGTCCCTATGTCTTTTCGTTTACCGTTTCTCTTAATTGTTTTATTCATGTTTAATAACTTATCGGCAAGTTCTTTTGTAGGGTATAAAAAGAACCTTATTGCCCTAAAAGTGGAAGAAAATTCGTTTCAAAAAATAGATGAAAATCTTTTTCGGAACGGACTTACCGGAATTGCAGGAATAGACAAGTTGAATAATGCGTATCAGGTGTCTGTTGTCCAAAAATATTTCAAGCTTTCCAAAACGTTTTTGAACAACCGCAATAAAGATTTACGCCAATGGTTATTGATTTATTTCAATAATTCAATTGATCCCGTGGAAGTCAGTAAAAAATATTCCGCTCTTTCCGACGTTATTGTCGCCGAACCCATTGCCATTCACGAAGTTTATAAAACGCCGGACGATCCCAGGGTTGGCGATCAATGGCATATAAATCAATCCAACGACGCGGATATCGATGCTTTTGAAGCCTGGGATCTGCAAACTGGTAATCCTTCGATAATTGTGGCTGTAATGGATACCGGTGTGGAGTGGTGGCACAAAGATTTAGCCGGAACATTAGCCGACGAAACAGATCGGTTTTCGATTGCGGGTAATATATGGATTAATACAGATGAATTGTCAAATACGGATGTTAATGTTGACGAAGACGGAAACGGATACAATGACGACTGGGTAGGTTGGGATTTTGTCACCGGAAATCCGCAGCTTGTAAATTTGGGCGACGATTATGACGTGGCGGATAACAATCCCAGCGATCATGAAGGTCACGGCACCCATTGCGCGGGTAATGTGGGCGCTATCAACAACAACGGCAGAGGCGTCTGCTCGGCTGCCGGTGGTTGGGGAGAAGATTCTCAGGGCTTGGGCAACGGCGCTAAAATAATGGCGCTTAGGATCGGATGGAGCGATTTTCCTTCGGGACGCGTTTCCATGGACTTTGCCGCTCAGGCGTTTATTTATGCGGCTGAAAACGGAGCAAAAATCGCTACGTGCAGTTGGGGCTCTTCCGAAAATTCCGCTCTTGTGGACGCCGTAAATACCTTCCTTTACGGAACGACCACTCCCGGTCAAAATGATCCCAAAATACGATTAATCTTTGTCGCCGCGGGTAACGACGGAAATGAATCGCAAAACTACCTTAACAGTCGCGATGACATTGTTTCGGTTGCGGCTACGAATTCCAGCGACGATGCCGCCAGCTTTACCAGT
>JAJRSN010000518.1 GCA_024278715.1 Calditrichota bacterium | reverse complement strand
CTCCTGAAAATTACAAGCCTCGGTTGTGCATCCGGGCGTCATGTCTTTAGGGTAAAAATAGAGAACAACCCATTTACCTTTAAAATCGGAAAGTTTTACCGGTTCATTATCCTGATCAGGAAGCGTAAAATCCGGCGCCTGTGTTCCGCTTTGTAGCATAATGAAATTCCTCCGTCACTTAATTTGCATTTTAAGGCTGAGCGCTCTGCGATGATTCGGATAAACTCGCAGAACTTTATCGAGAAAATGAATCGCTTGTTTCTTCTCGCCTTTTTGAACCAGAGCCACAGCCATTAAATAATCGAGTTCGCTTAACTGTCGCTTATTCAACTGCCGCTTTTGCTCCGGATTGTTGATTACTTTATTAATAACGTCAACAGCCCTTTGAACATTCCCGCTTACGATTAATGCACGGGCGAATTTTGCCTTTAAAAAAGCCGCTTTGGGATTGGCTTTTACGGCTTGTTGGTAAAAATAAGCCGCCTTTGTAAATTGCTTCATCTTCAAATAAATATCGCCTATTTTGTACAAAGCCGTTGGATGGGAGTTGTCATAGTCGTAAACAGCCAAAAATTCATCCAGGGCAGGTTCTAATAAACCCATTTGTACCAAAGAATCTCCCAATTCAAAATGGGCGGCATCCCATAACAGACCGCCAAAAACGTGTTTGAAAGCAATCCGGTGAATAATCGGCGGTTCGAAGCGGCGCGGATTAAAGCGCGTCCTCCCGTTAAAGGGAGCGTGTTTTAAGAGGTCCGCGATCTTCAGCTCTCCGATAGCAATGTCCAGATTGGTGTAAGTTTGACACGAACGATCGGGCTTTACAAATTTTGTGGTGTCGATCAGTTGAAAGCGAACCATTGCTTCAAAAAAGCCCTGCGCCAAAAGTTGATAGCCCGTCTCGTTAGGATGCAGGTGTTCCAGAAAAAGAGTGTTATCGGTAATGGCGTGAGGGGATTTCTGATCGAAAAGGGAATCTGACCGAACAAGGAAAACGTTGTCTGATCGCGCCAGATCGCAAATAATAGTATTAATTTCGGACGGAGCTCTGAAAGGAATTAAATCATAATCCCTTGCCAAAACAAAATGGCTCTTTGCCGCTTTGTAGTCCTGCAATTCATAATAAATTTGTCCCGAAAGGAAATGCGCGAAAGAATTTTTACTGTCGCTTTGCAGCAATGTATTTAAAAGGGTTAACGCCTGCCGATATTGCTTTTCGTTTATCAGTTGCCGCACCTTTTTGTAATCCGGAAAGGATGTTTCGGGATCGGCGTAGCCGAGCGGCTCCTGATCCTTAAGATTGCTCGTTACCGTGCTCAGCAAAACGGGAATCCCGTTTTTATTAAAGGTGTTCAAAATTTCCGACAGGTTTATTCTGAAATTGTTCATCGTTTTTCGGTAAATCGAACTCCCCGGAAGAATCGTGTTTTTTTTAATCATTGCTTCCATAAGGGTGGAAGAAGGTTTTTCGGCTTTTTTGGAAAACAACCCGATGAATTTCTCAAGAAGCTGATAAAGACGCAGTTCCCGCAATTTCAGCATCCACTGAACCATTTCGGGGTTCGATCCCAAAAAGCTGTTGGAAGCCAGACCGAGCGCTCCGTAAAATTCGTTATGTCCCATGTAAATAAGAATGATATCGGGTTCGAGTTTAAGCAACTCGGGCGCCATGTTCCGGACGGTATGCGAATTAATCGCGGAAATCCCTAAATTAATAACCTCCCATTGTTTGAAAGGCAAGGCTCTTTTTAAATAGCATTGAAGAAAACGCGGAAAATTTATGTTGACTTCAAACGGGAAACCCGCGGTGGTTGAACCTCCCAGGCAGAGTATTCGGACTGTATTCGGCGCTTTAACAACGGGTACTTTTTGCGGAACAAGTTCGGGAACGGCAATGTCCGATTGACTGAAAAACTTTTTCGGATATTCGGTGTTAAGGTAATAAAAATTACCTTTCCGGATTAAAAGAGGATAGCTTGTTCCGAATCCGGAAATTCGCAATAAACCTTCAACAGAAATTAAAATAAGCAAAGGCAGTATCAATAAAGTGGTGTAAAAAATAAAGCGTTTCATAAATTGCCCGCCGTTTAATCGTTCCGGCTAAAAATAGTGAAAACTGAAATGAAAACAAAAAGGCGATGCAGAGCATCGCCTGTGAAAATTAAATTAATCAAGCCTTTTTACGCATACCTTTTACCATCCAATTTTTGGCTAACCACAGAATAATCGGAGTTGAGATGGCGATTAAACCGTAAATAAACCACAGTTTTTCGGAATGAACGGGAAGTCCCGTATCCGGTCTGGGAATGTATTTTCCCACAAAGTAACCGGAATAGAGTCCTGTGAGCACCTTGGTTAAAAACCACGGTAATTGACCGATTCCCATGTAAGCGCCGGTTTTGCCTTCGGGAGCTATTTCGGCGATCCATTGTAAAAATCGCGGCTGCCACATGGCTTCGCCCACAGACATAATCAAAATGTAAGAAAGGAAAAGAACAACATTGGGACCCAACGCCAAAAGAAAGGTGGGCGCAGCCATTACCAACGTGCCGTAAATCATCATTTTGTAAATATTGGCGGAAGCGGTAAGTCCCGCGACAACGGGCGCCAGAACAAAAATTAAAATAGGGTTAATATTTGAAAAAAGTTCAAAATATTGACTGACTACCGTACCGTGAAAGGCTCTGTCAAGATAATAAGGGATGGTAAGCCAGTTATGGGCGAACAAGGTTTGAACGGGAATAAGCATAAAAATAAAAAAGATAAAGCGCAAGTCTCTGAACGGGTGATCCGGGCGGTGTCTTAAAAACTCCCAAATAGACAGGATAAAGCTTCCGCCGAGCAGGACCGCGGCAACTATCAGATTAAAATTGATCTTTTCGGTTCGTATGCCTATGACTAGCAATAAAAAGAAAACCGTTAAAAGGCTATAACCAATCAGTGGCACGTTGTTAATTTTTTTTGGGGATAGAATATCTTTATTTTCATTCTTTGTTTCGGCGGAATCATTTAAAGCGTCCGCCTCGTCGGCAAGCTGTTTAACGGCTTGTTGATCGGTTTTTTTGGTGAGAATAAAGACGGTGATTAACAAAGAAACAAACGTTAAAATTGCATACAGCCAAAACACGGCTGATAAACCGTTAGGAGGAAAAGCGGATTTGAAATGATGTCTGGTTAAAGGAGAAATAAATCCGGAAAAAAAAGCGCCCAAATTCATTAATCCGTAAATAACCGCGTAACCCATGGCTGCCGTTTGAGGCGTTGTGTAACGTTTAACTCCGGCATAACTGGCGGGTTGATACAATCCGTATCCCAATATCATCAAAAAGAGACCGGCAAACATAACAAAAAACATGGGAGAACCGAGTCCCTGCCCTAAAGGAATTGTTCCGGATAAACCGACCAAAGCGCGTCCTATAAACATCACCGCGAAAGCGATTATTAATGATACCCGCACGCCAAGTTTATCGGAAACGCCGCCTAAAATTAACATGGCAAAGGTGATTCCTCCGGTCACAAAACTGTACACCCAACCGGCTTGAGTATCGGTCAGGGCGACGTTTTCGGAACAGTATTTGCCCAATATGGTCAGAATCCCGAAATAAACAAGACCCTCAATAATGTAAGGAACGTTGATTCCCCAAAGCGCCTTCGGAGCTTTAAAGAAAGCTACGAATGTTATCTTCAGTTCCTTGAAAGCGTCAGTGATCACCTGATCAAACGATTTCTTTTCTGCGGCTGCTTCAGATTTTACTTCATCCATCTTAAGGCTCCTTTTTTTGGCTTTATCCTCAGAAAATTAATTTGTAAATATAAAGGTTAGAACGTCTCGATAAAAGGGGGATTGTCAAAAAACTTGCAGATAAACGGCAAACGTTCTTTAATCGGCGAAATTTCCCAAATAACCGTTAATCATGACAAGCGTGATCTTAAAACCGCGGAAAAGCGGAAAAAATAAGCCGACAATCAATATGTTTCGATCTGCCTATTTTCCGTTCCAAGTCCCAGATTATTTTGTAAAATAATAATACAATTTTAATTTGTTTGTGTGTTCGGAGGAGAATATATTGCTTTTACATAAGCCATTAACTTATAATATAATATGAAGGTTTACGCCGGAAAATGAAAAAAATATTTTCATTTATGGAAATTAGTAACTATATTCTGTATTACTAATTCGTCTTTAGCCAAATGTCGGGGCAGGGGTATGAAAAATTGCTACCATCTCCAATTTTTTTTCATGATATTTATTTTAACAACACTGTTCGCATGCCGTGTTGATTACGCTACTTTGGAGGAACCCCAACCCTCCTGGATTGCGGACGCTGTTTTTTATCAAATTTTTCCCGAACGATTTCGTAACGGTGACAATACAAATGATCCCGATAAAAAATCTCTTTACGGAAGTTACCCGCACGATACGACTTCGGAATGGCATTTAAGTCCCTGGACTTCCGACTGGTACAAATTGCAACCATGGGAAAAAGCAAATGGGAAAGGCTTTGCCTATAATGCGCAACGCCGGCGATACGGAGGAGATCTGGAAGGAATTATCGAAAAATTAGATTATTTGAAAGATCTTGGAATTAATGCCATTTACCTTAATCCCGTATTTGAATCCCCTTCGCTTCATAAATACGACGCTACTACATATATCCACATTGACGATAATTTTGGACCGAATCCGCGCATCGACCAAAGAATCATTCAGGGCGAAGATCCGTCCGACCCCAAAACCTGGCGCTGGACATCGGCGGATAGTTTGTTCTTGAAACTGATTCGGGAAGCGCATCTTCGCAACATCCGCATAATTATCGACGGCGTTTTTAATCATGTGGGAATTACGCACTGGGCGTTTCTGGATGTTCGGAAAAACGGTCCAAAGTCAAAGTTTAAAGACTGGTTCACTATTCTTTCATGGGACGATCCTTCCACTCCGCAAGACGAATTTAAGTACAAAGGCTGGAACAACGTTGCGGAGCTGCCGGAGCTAAAGGAAGATGCCAACGGTCTGATACCGCCTATTCGCGAGCATATCTTTTCCGTTGTGGAACGCTGGATGGATCCGAATCAGGACTGCGATCCCTCGGACGGCATTGACGGTTGGCGTCTGGATGTCGCGGAAATGATTCATCACAATTTCTGGAAAGATTTCAGAATTAAGGTAAAGACAGTAAATCCCGACGCCTACATTACAGGTGAAATTTTTTGGGATGATTGGAAAAACAACAAGTTAATGAATCCTGCTCCTTGGTTAAAAGGGGATGAGTTTGACGGTGTAATGAATTATCAATGGGCTGCTCTGGTTACCAACTATTTTATCGATAAAAAGAATAAAATTTCAACCGCCTCTTTTCTAAAAAGATTAGCGGAACTCGACAAACGGTACGATTACCGGTTTCGTTTTCAACTGCTTAATTTAATGGACAGCCATGACACCGATCGTCTGGCGTCTAATATTGTGAATCCCGATCTGTTTTACGATAAACGGGTCTCTCCTTTTGATAATCCCGAGTACGATGTTCGTAAGCCCAATGCGGACGAATGGCAAAAACTAAAACTGATCGCCCTGTTTAAGTTTACCTGTCAGGGAGCGCCAATGATTTATTACGGAACCGAATCCGGGATGTGGGGCGCGGATGATCCGGATTGCAGAAAGCCCATGGTTTGGGACGACATGGTTTACGAACCCGAGCGGGCGAATATCAGCAAAAAGCCGAGACCGGTGGATACAGTCGCCTTCGATTATGATTTGTTTGAATACTATAAAAAATTGATCCATCTGCGTCGTAAAGAAATTGCTTTACGCCGCGGTTCATTGGAAGTGGTTTACGGAAATAATGAAAAAGATGTGTTTGCTTTTACGAGAACTCATGTGGATGACGAAATACTGGTCGTGATAAACAATTCGGATCAAAATCAGGCAATTGAAATCAAAATGAATAAAAAAGCTCAATGGAAAAATTTATTGACCGATGAAGTCATTTATCAAAAAGAGCTGCAATTGCCTTTAACGGTCAAAAAGAAAGCGGGATTAATATTAAAGCGGATTTAAGCGGTGTTGATAGGGAAGTTTAAATATATATCGATAATTTCGGGTTTATTATTAGTTTTTACGCTTGGCTGTAAAAAGGAATTAAAATTAGACGATCAGACGGTGGCGATTGTCGGGAAATATTCCGTTGCCTTTAAAGATTACAAATCAAGATATCAGGAATATCTGGACGCGACCTATCAAAAGGACAATTTGTTTTTACGTCTTGGCGTTTTGCGCAACATGATCAACGAAATTCTTTTACGGAATTATGATGACAATAAAGATATTTTTGAAAATCCGGAATTTAAAAAAGAAATAAACTGGGCGAAAAAAGAGATGGTTTTAGCCTATCTTAAGGAAGAAGATATTTACTCAAAAATAGAAGTGAGCGATGAACAAGCCCGCAAGGCGTTTATGCGTGTGAACGAAAAAATTGCTGCTCGTCATTTGTACGCTCCGACGGAAGAGGAGGCGTATCGCTTGTACAACCTTTTAAAGCAAGGCGCTTCTTTTGATTCTCTGGCTCGGGTCGTATTTACAGACTCCACGTTAAAAAGCAACGGCGGTTATCTCGGTTATTTTACCTGGGGCGATATGGACCCGGCGTTTGAGGATATGGCTTATCGGATGAAACCTGGAGAAATTTCCAAACCTGTTAAAACAGCGCAAGGTTATAGCATCATAAAAGTGGAAGATCGCAAAAAGGTGCCAATTTTAACGGAAACGGAATATCAGAAGAAAAAAGAGCAAATTATCCGCATTCTCAAAATATCCAAAAAGAAGGAATATGAGCGGAACTATTTAAAGACCGTTTTTAATGAACAAAAACTGAATTTTAATGACGAGGGTTTAAAGCAATTACTGAATCTGATAAAAAACGGCGGATCTTCGTCAAAGGAAATTTCGCCTGCTGTTCTAAAGCGGGAAGCAGCCGAATACGATGGACAGAAACTATCGATCGGAACAGCTTTAAAGGAAATTCAACAAATCCCTTATTACCATAGAAAACGAATCGATAATTTGAAAAAACTTAAGGCGACAATAAAAGGATTGCTGATCAATAACACGTTATTAAACATAGCGGAAGAAAAAAACTACGCTCAGGTTCCCGAAGTAAAGAGGGCGATTCAAAACGCGGAAAACAATCTTTACCTTAAATACAAACGCAAAGAAGTTCTCTCAAAGGCGCAGGTTCCCGATTCGGTGCTTCGG
>JAJRSN010000517.1 GCA_024278715.1 Calditrichota bacterium | reverse complement strand
TTTATCTGCGACATCTGAGTAATCAGTTTAATCTGTGGTCCGTAATCAGCTTAATCTGCGGTCAAATCTGCGAAAAATAATAACCGCAAAGCGCGCAAAGAAGTCACAAAGTACGCAGATAATAAATTAAATTTAAAACCGAAACTAAAACAAATTCCCTAATTTTAAGAATTAAAAATCAAAAACACCTCAACTTTATCTGCGACATCTGAGTAATCAGTTTAATCTGTGGTCCGTAATCAGCTTAATCTGCGGTCAAATCTGCGAAAAATAATAACCGCAAAGCACACAAAGAAGTTACAAAGACCACAGAGAATAAAATAAATCTAAAACGGAAACTAAAACAAATTCCCCAATTTTAAGAATCAAAACCCAAAAAGCCTCAACTCCATCTGCGCAATCAGAGTAATCTGTGTTCATCTGTGGTCTAATCTGCGGTCAATAATCTAATTTAATTTCAGCGAATAAACAACCTCTTTAATAAAAGACAACGCAGGCGCTCAATAAATCACAAATCTGTTTGGCAGAAAAACAGATGAGAACAATCAAAAAAGTTAGTCTATCGAAATAAGCTTGATTTGAAAGTAAATTTTTTATAAATATGTAAATAACTTGCCTGTGAAAATAAAACTATCAAAAATAAATTATTAATTCTTCAACGGATTGAGCAGCTGCAAAGTTTTTTATTGTATTGCGTTGACCAACACGGAAGTTCTTTTTTGTTTTCCGCCTGTTTAATTGCCGACTATTCTTGATTGATAAAAGAATTCTGGCGCGGTCACGTTTTGTAACCGACGTGGCGGAGCTGCGATTTACCAAAAGAGAAAGCAACAGGGAATAAAAGGCTTGTATTAAACAAGTTGACGAATCAGAGATTTTGTCACCCAATGCAAAAATAAAATAAAGAATCGTAAAAAAAGAGCAATCGTTTTCCCGGTTATTGTCATCTCGCCTAAAAGATATCAAATTTTAATCGTTCCTTTCTTTAATACTAAAGCGGATACGCTTGTTTTTCACGTTTAAAATTCCCCTGTCTGTTTCAGACGTTCCTTTCCGTTAAAGCAAATTTTTTCGCTTTTCCTTTCATTCAAAAATGATTCTCGTCGGACTTTGAAATAATCACATAATTTGTTTATCTTTAAGCGTTCGGAAAATATGTTCGCTTACATTCATAATAACCGGATTTCCATGTCTTAAAATATTTGCCGTAAAATCCGATTGGTTTTCTCCTTTAAGAGAGGTTGGTTAACTGCTTATTAACATTGTAGCTTTAGTCATATTATGAGTTTGATTCTCATAGTTTCGATAATTATCCGCTTGACGGCAATGGTATGGTCTGTCATTCTACTGCGCCGCGTTAAAGATTGGCGGATGGGTTTTCTGACAGCGATGCTCGGATTAATGGCGCTGCGTCAGACCCTGACTCTGCTGGCGGAAAAAGAATCATGGGACATTATTGTAACTGGTCACGCAACCGAACTTCCGGGACTGGCTGTGAGTATAATAGCCTTCCTGTTCGTTTTTTTTCTGGAACATAGCATTATTGCCTGGAGACAGGCAGAGCGGGTACTGCATGAAAGCGAAGAAAGGAATCGCTCATTGACCGACGAAGTACTTGATAGTTCGGCGGTCGGCATATTTATTCTCGATTCAGACTTCAGGGTCGGCTGGATGAATCGATCGGTGGAACGCTACTTTTCCTTAAAAAGGGATGAGGTTATTGGAAAGGATAAGCGGCGGCTTGTTCGCGAACAAATGAAGAATATTTTTGAAGACCCGGAGAGTTTTGCCGAAAAGGTACTCGCCACCTATGACGATAATACTTACATCGAAAACTTTGAGTGCCATGTACTGCCCGGTAAAGATCGCGAGGAACGGTGGCTTGAGCATTGGAGTCAACCCATCCGATCGGGATTGTATGCCGGAGGTCGCATTGAACATTACTACGACATCACCGAACGCAAGCAAGCCGACGAGGCGCTGCAGCAAAGGGAACTGACGGTTCAATCTCTTATTACTCATGCGCCTTACAGCATCTGGGTTTGCAACGGGGAGGGGACCGTCATCTTTGCCAATCAGGCGGCGCTGAACCTGTTTGGCGTGAGAGACCCGGAACAGGTGATCAACCGCTTCAATATTTACCGTGACCTGACCGAAGCCGAAAAACCGCTGCTAAATTATTTTAATCGTGCACGCCAAGGCAAGGTAGTCCGTTACCGTCAGGCTTTGGACACGGCAACCGTTAAGTACAACAGCTCGCGCCGCGAAACCCTGCATTTCCATAGCACCCTGTTCGCTATTCCCGCCGGCGGCAAAAACCCTGACATCGTTGTGATACAGGAAGATATTACCGAAAAAGTGCGGGCGGAAAACCGCATTCAACATCTTCAAAGCGTGTTGATGGCGATCAGAAACATCAATCAACTGATCGTTCATGAAAAGGACAGGAAAAAGCTGTTACAAGGGGCATGCGATATTCTGAATAAAAGTCGGAATTATGGTTTAATTTGGATCGGGTTGGTACAGGAGAATACAAAGGATGTTCTGCCCGCGGCGCAAGCCGGTTTTGGAGAAGATTACCTGAAATCTGTAAAAATAACCTGGGACGATTCGGGCACCGGCAGAGGACCTACCGGAACTGCTATTAAAACAAAAAAACCTTTTATAATGCGCGACATACATAATGATCCAAGGTACGAACCATGGAGGAAAGAAGCGCTAAAGCGTGGTTTTGCTTCCTCGGCTGCCATTCCGCTTATTTACGAGAACAGAGTCTTCGGCGCTCTGAATGTATATTCTACCATTTCCAATGCCTTTGATGAGGAAGAAATAGAATTACTCGTTGAAGTAGGGGGAGACATTGCCTATGCTCTGCATAATATTGAAATGGAAGAAGAACATAAACTAGCCGAAGAAGCGCTGCGCAAAGCGCACGAAGAACTGGAAGCCAAAGTGGCGGAACGAACCGGCGAATTAGCACGGGCTAATATCAAACTCAAAGAAATTGACCGGCTAAAATCCGAATTTCTTGCTACCATGAGTCATGAACTGAGAACTCCGCTTAACTCTATTATCGGCTTTACGGGGATAATTCTAAAAGGTATAGCCGGAGAAATAAACGAAGAGCAAAGAAAACAGCTTTCCATGGTTTACGGGTCTGCAAAACATCTTTTAAGTTTGATAAACGATATTCTGGACCTTTCCAGAATCGAGTCGGGCAGAATGGAAATAGCGGTAGAAAATTTTCATATCGAAGAAATCGTCTCTCAGGTTGAACAACTTCTGTCTCCGATGGTTACTCAAAAGGGTTTACAATTCATCACGGAAATTCAGGATGGAATCCCTGAGCTGCGGAGCGACCGGAAAAAGATCTTTCAGATTCTGCTTAACCTGGTGAATAATTCCGTGAAATTCACGAACGAAGGCGAGATAAAAATCAAATGTCGCGCGGAAGACAACAATCTGTTTGTAACCATCTCTGATACGGGTATCGGCATCAAAGAGGAGAACATGGCGTATCTTTTTGAGGCTTTTCGGCAGATTGACGGTACTGCGCAGCGCCGCTATCAGGGAGCGGGTTTGGGTCTTTACCTTTGTAAAAAATTAGTATCTTTATTGGGCGGAGAGATTTGGGCGCAAAGCGAATACGGAAAAGGCTCCCGATTCATGTTTAAACTGCCATTAAAAATCGAGAAGAGGAATTAACATGAAAAAGAAGATATTGATAGTCGAGGATAATGAGCAGAACCTGTATCTTGCCACTTATCTTATGGAAAAAAACGGTTTTGAAGTTGTTTCGGCTCGCAGCGGATTGCAAGGTGTGGAGAAGGCTTTAACGGAAAAACCGGATATGATACTTATGGATATTCAGCTTCCCGACATGAACGGCTACCAGGCGACAAAAAAGATAAAAAGCATCGCCGATATTAAACACATACCCGTCGTGGCTGTAACTTCTTACGCGATGGTGGGAGACAGAGAAAAAGCGTTTGCTATCGGCTGCGCTGGTTATATCGAAAAACCTTTTGATCCGGAGACTTTTGTTGTTGAGATACAAAAATATATTTGATAAACAGGGTGCTATTCGATGAAAATTTTAGTCGTAGATGATAACAAAGAAAATCTCTATATGTTAGAATCGCTGCTTCGCGGATACGGATACGATGTCAAATCTGCCGCCGATGGGGTGGAAGCCCTAAAAAAAGCCGAGCGGGAAGATTTTGACATGATCATTTCCGACATTCTGATGCCCAGGATGGACGGATTTCAGCTTTGCCGTGAAATAAAAAAGAACCGGAAGTTAAAAAAAATCGCCTTTGTCTTTTATACATCCACCTATACCGAGCCAGCCGATCAGCAGTTTGCCCTGAGTCTGGGCGCGGATCGATTTATCGTCAAACCCGCAGAACCTGATGTCTTTATTAAAATTTTAGAAGAGGTTATCAAAAGTTACGAAACAAAAAAATTGAAGCCCTGCAAAACGACGATTGAGAACGAAACGATTTACCTGAAAGAATACAACGAGCGTTTGATCAAAAAGCTGGAAGATAAAATGGTGGATTTGAAAACGGTAAACAGGAATCTGAAAGAATCGGAGAGAAAATACAGGGAATTGATAGAAAATGCCAACGACGCCGTAATCGTTTTTGACACGGACGGATATATAAGTTTTGCCAATCCTAAATTTTGTGAAATGACCGGTTATTCGATTGACGAGGCGAAGAAAATGCATTTCAGCAAACTGATCCATCCGGACGATCTGAAGATAGTTACTCAATATTTCAAAAAAAGTATCGCCCGCGAAGAAATCCCCAGAAACTACGAGCTTCGACTGGTATCCAAAGAAGGGAAGACGATTTACATAGACAACAGCGCTAACACGATCGAAAAAGAAGGCGGAATAATCGGCATAATGTGCATAATGAGAGATATCACCAAAGAAAAGCAGGCGCAGGAAGAGAAAGAAAAGATACAGACGCAGCTTCGCCAGGCGCAAAAGATGGAAGCCCTGGGCACCCTTGCCGGCGGTATTGCCCATGATTTCAACAATATTCTCACAGCTATCTTCGGGTACGTCGAAATATCGCTTCTTCATTTACCCGGATCAGGTCAGATTCGATCTAATCTCGAGGAAGTCATAAACGCGGCGAATCGCGCTAAAGATTTAGTGCAACAAATTCTCACCTTCAGCCGCGTCTCCGATCAGGAACGTAAACCGTTAAAGCTTCAATACATTATCAAAGAAGCGCTGAAATTACTGCGATCCACCCTGCCGACCACCATAGAGATTCGGCAGAAAATTGATGCTAATTGCGGCGCCGTATTGGGCGACCCGACTCAAATACACCAGGTAATAATGAACCTTTGCACCAACGCTTATCACGCCATGCGCGACAACGGCGGTGTGCTTGAGATAAAATTAGAGCCGGTCCGGATCGATTCCGAATCGGCAAAATCCAATCCGGATTTGCACGAAGGCGACTATTTAAAACTATCCGTCAGCGACACCGGTCGCGGAATGGATAAAGAGACAACAGAGCGCATGTTTGATCCATTCTTTACCACCAAATCGATCGGCGAAGGGACAGGCTTGGGTCTTTCTGTGGTTCACGGAATTGTCAAAAGCCACGACGGAGCGATTACTTTTTCCAGCGAACCCGATAAGGGAACGACTTTCGATATTTATTTACCGCAGATCAAAAATAAAATCGCACAGGAAATTCGGCAAAATGAGCCGGTCCCCAGGGGAAACGAATATATTCTATTTGTCGATGACGAAGAACCGATTGTCAATATAGGAAAGCATATACTGGAGAATCTCGGTTATAAGGTGACGGCGAAAACCGACAGCAAAGAAGCCCTGAAAGCGTTTCGTAAAAACCCCGACAAATTTGATCTGGTCATTACCGATCAAACGATGCCCAATATGGCGGGCGTGGAATTCGCCGGAAAGTTACTTCAGATCCGTCCAGATATACCGATAATATTAATGACGGGCTTTAGCGAGATGGTTACCCCTGAAACCGTAAAAAAAATGGGCATTCGTGAATACGTCAAGAAGCCCATTGTTGTTCTCGATCTCGCGAAAGCCATCCGGAGGGCGCTTAATCCCAAAAGCGGGAAAAAATGATAAAATAAAACGCGCCTCTTTGAGGAAGAAAAGTTTGAAAATAAGTGTATTGATTAAAATGAGGAGCGCACCATGGATAAAATAACCTGGAGAGAAGAATACAGCGTGGGAATTAAGGAGATAGACGCCCAACATAAAAAACTTATCAATATTATAAATAGATTAATCGAGATGCGTAATGCAAAAGTGGATTCGGAATTAATTTCCGAAACATTGACCGAAATGACCGAATATGCCTCCAAACATTTTGAAACCGAAGAAAAATACATGGTAGAATATGATTATCCGGATTATGATACTCATAAAAATATACATAAAGAATTCAAAAAAAAGACGGCTTTCTTTTGTGTAGATACCATGTCTCATAAAGAAACAATTCCTATCGAAATTCTTACTTTTTTAAAAGACTGGTGGGTAAATCATATTCTGAAATCCGATATGAAATATAAAAAGTTTTTTAAAGAAAAGGGACTTGCCTGATCATTTAACCACGGCTCACCGGAACTTTTTTATCGTCGGTGAATCTTTGTTTTTGAGATATTCTTTATTAAGCGCAAGAAACAAAACATTCCGCAGCGAATTTTCTTCGCCCTAAATTCCACAAAAATAATCGTCCTGATTTTTAACTAACGATCGATTTATCCGCTTTAACAAATAATCAATTTTAATTTCATCTAATCACAAATCGACGGGGGTTACATGAAAACCTTACAATTAACCATCGCCGTTTATTATTTGACATCGCTTTTCTTTTTTTCCTGCCAAAAGAACAAACCCGACAAACAGATCGAGGTCAAAATCAATCCAAATGTGGAAACTGTGGCTTGCATTTATAATCTTACTCAAAGAGTGTCGGGAATGAGATACGGTTTCGGCTCTCCTCCGCTCAGAGAAAAGACCATAAAGCGGTTCTCAGCTTTTAAAAACCATCCTGCCGTTCAAATGACTGAATACTTATTAAACAGAGGATTATGGCATATCCCGGTTTGGGCGGTGCTTCATTCTTCGCCATTCCCAAAAGGAAAACTTCGCTATGAATTGCCGCAATGGCTGTATAAACAAATGTCATCCAAAGGGGATATGGCTGAAGGAAAACGGAAAATCAATGAATATATTGAGATGGTTAACGATTTTTACAGCGAGGCTCGTTTTGATGACTTCCTTAAACAAAATGAAAACGAATATCAAAAAATTAAAGGAGAAGTGACAAAGAATCTTCCGGACAAAAACTTTATTGCCAGACTGGAGCAATATTACGGGAAAAAACATGCGGGTTACATTTTAGTTCCTTCACCAATCATGCCCGAATTCAGCGGACTTGGCGCCGGAATATCTACCGATAACGGTATGATCGTCCTGAATATTTTTGGCGCATCTATTAAAAAATCGGTAAAGGATTCCATTGAAAAGGGCAAAAGAAAATTTGCTCCCGATGATTTTACGTTCAACGATCCGCAGCGTATAAGAGAGCTTACCATTCATGAATTCGGACACTCCTTTGTCAATCCGGTCGCCGAAAAGCATCGGAATGAAATTAACCAATACGCCTATCTGTACGACCCTGTCAGAGAAAAAATGACCAAAGCAGGGTATCCCGAGTGGTATAATTGTCTTGTTGAACATATTGTCAGAGCCGGAGAAGTGCGCATTACCTTAGCTATGGGCTATGAAAAAAATTCCGAAAACCTACGACAGAATTACATAAAAAATTACGGCTTCGTGTACCTAGAAGAAGTAATCGCCGGAATGAAAATTTATGAACAAAACAGAGAACGGTTTAAAACATTTGACGACTACTTTTCCGAGCTGTTAACGGTAGTCGGTAAAATCGACACGTCCGGACTGCGTTCGCGATAAATTCATTTTTAATTGAGGCGGATTTCAAGCCGTTGTTAAATCCCGATCGAGCGGGTGCTGAATCTTTTCCCACAATTCAAACGAAACTTTAATTCTTGAAGAAATTAACGATGGTTTTGCGAACGGCGTTTGTAAAAAAATTTGGCGCGACTTCTTCCGCGAGCGCCGCAAAGGAAAGATCGGCATTATTTAAACGCCCTCACGCCCAAAAACCGACGGCTTAAACAAAACATTCATTTAATAAAGACAAGCGCAACTCCGCTGTTCAAAAAATGACATTTTTTAATTTGTAACCTGTCAGAACCGAACCTTCGGAAATTTTTTAATCCGTAATATTCAAATTTTGTAAATGTTATTGTCTATTCCCAAATTTTTTTTTATCTTAATTAAAGATATTTGTATCAAGTTACCCTTCATCGGAGTTATTAATGAAGAAACAAACACAAATGGAAAATTTTATTCGCGACCTTCCGAAGGTTGAGCTTCACTTGCATATTGAAGGCACATTTGAGCCGGAATTGATGTTTAAGATTGCAAGAAGGAACGGGATTAAATTGAGTTATCGCTCGGTTGAGGAGCTGAAAACCGTTTACAACTTCAGCGATTTGCAGGATTTTCTTGACATTTACTATGCGGGAGCCAACGCCCTTCAAACCGAACAGGATTTTTACGATTTAACGATGTCTTACTTTGAAAAAATTTACAGGCAGAATGTTATTCACACGGAAATTATGTTTGATCCGCAGACCCATACCAATCGCGGAATACCTTTCGAAACGATTATTAAAGGGATTCACCGTGCCCAAAAGGAGGCGGAAAAAAAGTTCGGTATTTCTTCGAACCTGATTATGAGCTTTTTACGGAATTTGAGCGCAAAATCCGCTTTCGAGACCCTTGAACAAGCGTCCGATTACAAACAATGGATCACTGCTGTGGGACTTGATTCTTCCGAGATCGGGCATCCGCCGTCAAAATTTAAAGATGTTTTTAAAGAAGCAAGAAAACAGGGATACCTGCTGGTTGCCCATGCCGGAGAAGAGGGTCCGCCCGAATACGTCTGGGAAGCGTTGAATATTCTTGAGGTCAACAGAATCGACCACGGCAACCGCTCTCTTGAAGACAAAAAATTAATAGCGGAATTAGCGTCGAGAAAAATGCCTTTGACCGTTTGTCCGTTATCAAACGTAAAACTGCGAAACGTCGAAAAGATTGAAAATCACCCTATTAAAAAGATGCTGGATTACCGTTTAATGGCGACGGTAAATTCGGATGATCCCGCTTATTTCGGCGGTTACATCAACGAAAATTTTCTGGCTATCGTAAGAGCGCTGGATTTAAGCAAAGAACATGTTTTTCAATTGGTAAGAAACGCCATTGATGCCAGTTTTATGAATAAAGCCGACAAAGAAGCGACTTTCAGTAATCTGGAAGAATATTTTAAACAACACAACGATTAACCGATTTCGAATCGGGCTGGTTTAAAAAGCCTCGCCGCCTTCGGAGGTTAATCAGGAATCCGGGCAATACGTTTAAACTTCACTTTTGAACCGGATCCTGATGCGTTCTTTTATTGATCTTGGGCTCGTGGACGCGGTTTTCTCTCTGTTTCTGTTTGCGTTGACACAATTTCGCTGTGCAACTTAATTATGGTTATCGGACAAATGACCACACTTAAAATCGCAATGAAAATATTTTTTTCAAAAATTCAAGAAAAAGAAAGCCGCGCGTGGGAAGGCGGTTCTCCTGAGCGGCACAGATACTTACAACAAGCCCCGATTCAAACAATTTTGCAAGATGTGATTAATTATTTTTGCGGAAGGAATTCCATGCGAAATAATTCCGTTTTTTTCAGAGGCGCAACCCTGATGTTTCTTATTTTTTTTCTGTTCGGATGTTCTGGTTTTATGAAGGTCAGGCGCAATCTTATGACCCGGGAATTAATAAAGAGAATGTCCGCTGAACGTCTCATCAGTCTCAAAAACAACTCGCCTTTTTTAAAAGCGCATACTAAAGACGGTAAAGTTTATGTTTTACGCCATTGGACTTTCGATTCAACTCGTAATCATGTCCTCGGCAGCGGTTTTCTTTACGGGTTAAACAGGGAATTTTTGCGGGAGGGAACGTTCGAGATTAGCACCGATTCCGTCGTTCTTTTCGAGACCAACAGGCTGGTTCAATCAGGTTCCGGAATAGGATTAACCGTTATGACCGGTATTACCGCCGGAATGACCGCATTTTGCATAGCTAATCCGAAAGCTTGTTTCGGCTCATGTCCCACCTTTTATGTGTTAAGCGGAGACAGTATGCGCTTACAGGCTGAAGGTTTTTCGTCGAGTATTTTGCCCTCGCGCGAAGCCACGGATATTGACGCTCTGCCTCACGTTTCTCCCTCCGACAATGAAATAATGATCGAAATGCGGAACGAAGCCCTGGAAACCCATGTCGTGCGTTTTGTTAATCTTCTGATTACTCCGAAGAAAAAGGGTCATCAGGTTTTTGCCGATCTTGAAGGGCGGTTCTGGGAAAGTCCCTCTCAAATTTCACCGATTTCAGCCAGATCGCCCGAGGGCGATTGTCTCGATCCGCTTTTGGAGCTTGACGGAAACGAACGTTACAGTAAAGCGGATTCAGCCTATTTGGGAGCTAAAGAAATTATTGAACTCGATTTCGGAAATATCCCGCAAAAAACTTACGGTCTGGTAATCGGGAGCAGGCAGACGCTGCTATCGACCTATCTTTTATACCAGACCTTTGCATATATGGGAAACAGCGTTGGTTACTGGCTTGCACAAATGGAACGGAATCAAATTAAGTCGAGTCAAAATTCGATTATGAAATTAATGGGCGGAATCGAGATCCTTACACAGGACGATTCCGGAGAATGGAGTGTCAGGGCTCGGGTTAACGAATACGGACCGATCGCTACAGACATTCACCTTGCGCCGCTAAAAAATTTTCCGAGTAAATCGGGAAAAATTCGTCTGAGAATGACCAAAGGCAACTGGCGGATCGATTATGTTGCGTTGGCTGAACTTACAACCCGGGTCGAGCCTTGGCGGTTAAAACCGTTTAAAGTTCTGAAAAACGACGTATCGGACATTCGGGCACTCGCGGCGTTCCGCGACAGCGCCAAAGCGGTAACCACCCTTCCGGGAGACATCTACACTTTTTATTATCAAATTCCCAAAGCGGCAGATGCGTATGATTTTTTTCTTGAGAGCCGCGGCTACTATCTCGAATGGATCCGTAAAGAATGGATCAGGGAAGAAAATCCGCAATTTCTGGCTCAAATCTTTTTCGATCCTAAACAAGCTTTAAAACGTCTCGCTCCCGAATTTAAACGGGTGGAATCAAAGATGGAGACCTATTTCTGGAGCAGCCGCTATGCAAAGCCATAGAATTTTCAAACAGGCTATTTGGGTTTTATCTTTCTATTTTTTTCTGGGTTGCGCCACATCTCACGCGCCCAGAGGCTGGCTTCCCGATCCTTCGGAAACGCGAACCAATGTTTACGGAGGCTGGATCGAAATACAATACTCTCCTCCCGCGGGAAAAACTATAAAAATGAGCGGCGAACTCATAGCCGTCGGCAAAGATTCTCTTTTTCTCGCCAACACCTCTTTCCACTCGATTGCTTTAAGCGATATTAAATCCGCTCGATTGACAGCTTACAATTCAAAAGCCGGAACTTTCGGATTAATTGTAATGCTGGGCACGATATCAACAATCACAAACGGTTTTTTCTTAATGTTTACAGCGCCTATGTGGATAATCGGAGGAAGTTTGGCGACGCTCTCCCGTTCTTTCGATCCCGTAATCGATTATCCGAAAAAACCGTGGGGCGAATTTGTCCCTTTTGCGCGTTATCCTCAGGGTCTGCCGCCTAACGTTGACAAAAAAAAGATCAGAATTATGTTTCGCTAAAAACGCTGTTAAATTACAATTTGCAATAGCATTAAAAAAAACGGCGATTCCCGGCGGTAGGCGGTTTAAATTTTCTGTAAAAGGTCGGAGCGGCTTTCGTTTTAATCGCTTGTTTTTAAAAGCGGATATTACAACGAGGACAATAGCAATTAAATCCCGAAGAAAATTTAAGTAGGAGGCGCGCTTTCGATCAGGGGAATTTGATTTTTAAAAAAAGACCTCGCGGCATTAAAGCCTGCGAGGTCCAAAATAAGGGCTATTTTCGCATTCTTGTTTTCATGGTATTTAGCGTGTCAACCACGGCGTCAATAAGCTTTTCGTTATAAATCACGTCAAATTTGTTTCGCAGCTTTTTCACTAAATCCTGCTTGTATTCTTTTGCTCTTTGGGCAAACAGACGATTCCGCACGTATCGTTTCACCTTTTCGAAATCCTGATTATTCCATTCCTGCTTGTTCTGCTCGTAATAATTTTTCAGTTCTTCGTCGGTAATTTCTATTTTATCGTTAACCAATTTTCGTAAGGCTTCGCGTTCCAATTTTTGAGTTCTCATGCGATTGTAGATGAATTTGTACTGGGCGTCTTCCTGCAAGCCCTTGCTCAGCCCGTCCTGATACATCAAATAACCGATGATCAGGGTTTTAACATGGTTCTCTATTTCATCGTCGTATCGTAAAGGCACACGGCTGGCATAGTTTGAACTATTGTAGGCATTGACAAATTGCCCGAGTGTAAAAACTCCGCCGTCATAGGTGACCAGTGCTTCCTTGAGATCCTTTTTGGGAATTATTTTCTCATTTAATTGACCTACCCTGTCATAAGGGACAAAGGCTTTTTTAATGACCGGAAAAAGCGATTTATTTATCTGATAATGATAACGAACAAAGAGGCTATCGATATATTGATTCCGGTGTCGATTTTGTTTAAACTGCTCGATTTTCTTTTTTAAGTATTCTCTTTCCACTTCAAAAGGCTTTTGATCGATCTTTTTTCTTTTTAAAACTTTTATTAAGTGGTACCAGCCGGTCACAAAAACGGGTTTTGAATACTGTCCCTCTTTTAAGCTGAACACAACTTTTCCGAATTCCGGATCTAAAGTTCCGGGATAAAGGAAATTCTGAACCTCTCCCCCTTTTTCATAGGTCTGGATATCAAGAGAATGCTTTTTCGCCAGATCGGCAAAATCGGCGCCTTTTCGCAAAACCTGATACAACGAATCGGCTAAATGTTTGGAGCTGACGCGAATATAGGCGATTTTCACCGCGTACTTGTTTTGATCGTAAAGTTCTTTAACTTCTTCCGCACTCACGGTAATCGGCTTGGACATTACGCGTCGATACAGCGGTCCGTTCATTCCGGTCATTGCCCGCATCTTTAAACGCTCCAATTCGGCTGTAATTGCGCTGTCCTTATCCATCCCCTGTTTCATAGCTTCATTTATCAATAGGTAGTCGCTTACAAAGAACTCATCAATAAATTTTTTCACCTGTTCTTTGGTAATCTTATCGCCCTTGGCAAAATCTTTTGACAAACGATAACGATTGACAAACACCGATTTATCCAGGGTAATTCCTCCCACATCCACAAGGTCGCGCTCGGGATTTTGTATCTCCTTTTTCTGACATCCGATTATCGTTAAAATCAGGATGACGCTTAATCCAATTAATAACCTCATTCCATCTCCTTCTTAAATTAACATTTGGTAAACTAAATTATATCTTTAAACGGGTAATTTAGTGATTTGTAGCAGATAAATCTATTTTTTCCGAAAAAAAATTAACTGCTATAATCAGAAAAGACTCCATGTTCATTGAGATACAAGCTTCCCTCCGATCGAATATTCAAGACTCTTACACTTCCCGCGCCAAAGATTGGTTCCATTTGTTCAACATATCTGTTTACGGCTTCCGAGGGTAAAAACACCTGAATTGTTCCGGCAAAACCGCCGCCATGAACCCGGCAGGCGCCTTCTCCTATTTCGTTAATAAAGTCTTCGCTTAACGCCAGGGCTAAACTAACCCCCTGTTCGCTTATCTGCTTGGGCGTAAAGACATTTTGCAGCCATTTGAACGATGAATTGCCCGAATCGCGCACCAGTTTTAAAAATCCGGAAAAATCACTGTCTGTGAGCGCTTTGACCTGTTCGATGACCCGTTGATTTTCACGAATAAAATGGTAAGCACGCAAAATCGCTCTGTCTCCCGTCTTTTTTCGCAACTCCGGAATCGCCTCCAAAAGCTCTTTTAATGTAATATCGCGGCAGACCTCTTTTCCCAGCGCCCGGGCAACGGATTTCATTTCCGCGGGAACGGCGGCGTAATCTTCAGTTAAATCCGCGTGATTACCGCCGGTGTCAACTACCAGCAAGCGATAATTTTGTTTTGCGAAATTAAAATCGATCTTTTTATAGTCGGGCTCCTGCGGGTTTTTAAAATCAATAGTGATTATTCCGCCGATAGCGCAAGCCATTTGATCCATCAAACCGCAGGGTTTGCCAAAATAACGGTTTTCCGCAAATTGTCCGGTAACGGCAATTGTTTCGGGATCAATTTTACCCCGGTTGTAAAGGTAATTGAAAATGGTGGCTATCAAAACTTCGACCGCAGCCGAAGAGCTCAATCCCGAGCCCGGCAGAACATCGCTCGTCATCACGGCTTTGAATCCGCCGACCCGAAAGCCGATTTCGTTTAAACGATAAGCAATACCGCGAATAAGTGCGTTAGTCCCGCCTTTTTCCGAATCCCTTCCCTTCAAATCGTTCAAATCTACCTCAAAAGATTTTTCGTAACCTTCCGAAATCACAACCGCCTTGTTATCATCCGCCGTATTAACTGCGGCAATAGCATCCAAATTTACGGCGGCGGCAAGTACCCGTCCGTGATTGTGATCTGTGTGATTACCGCCGATTTCCGTTCTGCCCGGCGTACTAAACCAGTGTTCGGGTTCAGAGCCAAAACGGTTTTTAAATTCGTTTTCTAATTTTTGATAGCGTTGTAATTGTCTTTGAACGGTCTCTTGCTCAGGTCCGTAAATGCGCTGAAAAACCGGTTTGAACCGACTAAATTCCATCTTCAAGTCCTTTCCGCTTTTTTCTTTAAGATACTTCCGTGCCAAAATGAACATCCGAAAGAGTCTGCAATCGTCGGGCTGCCTGCTCCGCGGTAAAATCGCGCTGAGCTTCGGCAAGCATTTCGTAGCCGACCATAAATTTCTTCACGTTTGCCGAACGCAATAAAGGCGGGTAAAAATGTGCGTGCAACTGCCAGTGATTTTCCGCCGCAGCGCCGAAGGGAGCACCGTGCCAGCCCATGGTATAGGGAAACGAGGCGCGAAACAAATTGTCGTATCGGGTAAGCAGCTTTTTTATTATTTCAGCCAGACTTTTCTTTTCTTCGCTTTCAAGGAAATGGAGATGGAAACGGAGCTTCCGCGGCAGTAACAGGGTCTCGAAGGGCCAGACAGCCCAAAAAGGCACCAGAACAACCCAATGTTCATTTTGTAAGACGATTCGTTCCTCACGCTTTAATTCTTCGTCAAGATAGTCGAGCAACAAAACGCTGTTCTTGCGGCGAAAATAGTTTTTTTGATTAACATCTTCTTTCTGTGGTTCCGAAGGCAAAAAATTACCCGCCCAAATTTGCCCGTGAGGGTGCGGATTTGAACAGCCCATTATTTCCCCTTTGTTTTCAAATATCTGTACCCAGCGATAGGTTTTTCCCAGATCCGTCAGATTCTCGATCCACAAATCAATCACCCGCTCAATCGCCTCTATTTCCATTTCGGCAAGCGTCAAATCGTGACGGGGAGAAAAGCATAAAACCCGACAGGTCCCTTCAATGCTTTCGGCTTTCAAAAAATCGTGTTCTTTTAGTTGCCAGAACCTTTGTCCAGGTAAAAGAGCCGCAAAATCGTTGTTAAAAACATAAGTAAACTTGTAATCGGGATTTACCACCCCGTTTGCCCTTTTATTACCGGGGCACAGATAGCAATCGGGCAGATAGCTCGGACGTTTTTGGGAATCGGTTTTTTCTGTTCTTCCCTGCCAGGGACGTTTTGTTCGATGGGGAGAAACGAGAACCCATTCACCGGTCAGAGGGTTAAAGCGGCGGTGGGGTTGATCGAAATCGGGCATTTAAAGAAAACTCCTTTTTAGATTTCAAACGTTTGCATTAAAATCATTTTAAAAAAAAGAGCTTTTATTTGCAAACAAATAACCCGACAGTTTTACGCAATCGGGACATTTTTAAGATCATGTTTAATGAATACGCCTGGGACCTCGGACAAAAACGTATTTAAATCTTTTCCGAAGAACTTACTCACGTTTGCTTCCGATCGCTTAAATCCGTAAAATCCCGAGCGATTTAAGTTTCGGGAATTTGAAATGAAAATTTTGCTTATCGATAATTACGATTCGTTTACCTTTAATCTCAGCCACTATTTGCGTAAGGCGGGTGCCGAGGTTGTGGTTTTGCGTAACGATCATTTTGATTTATTTAATCAGGCGGCAAAAGCACAGGCGCTGGTTATTTCGCCCGGACCTTCATCGCCCGGCAATTCGGGTGAATCGCCGCAAATTGTCAAACGCTTTTTCAAAGAAAAACCGATTTTAGGCGTATGTCTGGGAATGCAGATTATCAATGAGGTTTTCGGAGGAACTACCCTGCGCGCGCCTTATCCCGTGCACGGCAAACAGTGCCGGATAAGCGTCTTGCATCAACAAAATATCTTTTCCGGCTTACCCGAACAAATTTTAGCCGCCCGCTATCATTCTCTTATCTGCGGCAGCCTGGGGCAAAATTTGCTTCTTACCGCCAAATACCGTTCCATTTTCATGGCTTTTCAACACAGGTTTTTGCCTGTCTTTGGCGTGCAGTTTCACCCGGAATCATTTTTAACTCCGCGCGGACAACAAATTATCAACAATTTTATCGGAATTGTACATGAAACGGCGGCTTGAAAGTTTGGTGACGGAAACAGAGTTTAAACGGATTTCTTCGGCGGATTTCAATTATTTACGGTCCGAATTTTTAAATAAGAACCCCGTCTGCCACATTCCTTCATGGTCTATGCTAAACGGTTCGCGCTTAGAAGTCGTTGTTTCCCGCTTTCACGCCTACCTTTGGGGAAAGGACAAACGCTTTGTTTTACGAACAGGCGCGGATGAATCTTCGATCAATGAACAGGCATTCTTTCCGTTATTGCAAAGCATCGATCGAATTTTCAGCGGCATGAACACAAATTTTCCGCACTTTTATCTTTTTGTCATCAGTTACGACGCCGGTGTAAAACGGGAAGGGATATTTCCCGAAAATGATTTCTACCGCCTTCCCGATTATTATGTGCTGCTTCCGGCTGAAGGTCTGATTTTTGATCACGCGTTAAAAAAGGGCTGGCATTTTTTCAGTAAAAAAGAGAGCGGCGCTTTGAATAAGTCGTCGGTTAATTATCAACATTCTGCACATCAAACGGAAATGAGCGAAACAAAAGCCTCTTATTTAAAAAAAGTGGATCATATTCGCGAACTTATTCGCGCCGGAGAAGTTTATCAGATTAATTATTCTGTCCGCCTGAGTAAAAAAATATTTAAAAGCGGATACGAGATATTCCGCGATTTGTACCAAAACAATCCCGCGCCCCATTCCTTTTATCTTGCCGCTCCCCAGACAGAATTCCTTTCCATTTCGCCTGAACGGTTTATTTTTCAGCACAAAAACAATGTGCTTACCGAACCGGTTAAAGGAACAATCCCGCGGGGTAAAGATTCCCTTCAGGACGAGCGTCTGCGTCAACAATTGCTGCACTCTTTTAAAGATCATGCCGAATTGAATATGATTACCGATCTATTGCGAAACGATTTATCCCGCGTCTGCGCGCCCGATTCGGTAACCGTTGAAAAGCGGCGCACATTGCGCAGCTTTAGCAATGTGCATCATCTTGTATCGATTATTAAGGGTCGATTGGAACCCCCGAATTCTTTTATCGAACTTATTCAAAGCGTTTTTCCGGGAGGTTCGATAACGGGATGTCCGAAAATAGCAGCCATGAAATTCATCAATAAACTTGAAATTCATAACCGGTCTTTTTACACCGGTTCTCTGTTTATCCGTTTTCCTTTGCTTGATCTAACCGATTCCACTATATTGATCCGCACGGGTCTTGTAAAAAACGGCAGCATTCATTTTCAACTGGGCGGAGGCATTGTAATTGACTCGCAGCCGGAGAAGGAATATGAGGAATGCATGGCAAAAGGAGAAACATTTTTAAAAGTTTGCGGAGACAATGATGCTTTGTTTTATGAATGAACAGTGGACCGACAACAAATCGACTTTTAACGTTCTGGAATATTTGAGCGGCGGACAGGCTGTTTTTGAAACCGTTTATTACCGGCAGGGAATATTGTTCTTTTGGGAAAAGCATCTTGAGCGTCTGTTGCGCAGCCTTAATTACTTTCATTGCCATATCGATCTGCCCGACCTTTCCGCTCTCATTCTCTCCCGGATAAAAGAATCGGATTCTGCCCGCGTCAAACTTATCTGTTTGCTGCCGTTCGATCAGCCTTCGCCGCGTATCACTTTAAAAAACATCATCATTCTAATCCAGCCTCTCGGTAGAACCAAGCAATCGACCGCGCCCGTTAAACTAAAAACCTTTCCAAGCCCTTTTAATCCTCAGGCACCGCTGCTTTTGCACAAGACCGTTAACTATGGTTACCACGCTTTTTACCGGAGACAGGCATCGAATTTGGGATTTGACGACGCCCTATATCTTAATCCCAACGGCGAATTGATGGAGACCTCGATGTCTAATATCTTTGCCGTTAAAGGAGATCGCATTTACACGCCGCCGCTTTCCGCCGGAATTTTACCGGGAACCGTACGCGAAGTGTTGTTGGAGCACTTAGAAGCGGAGGAAAAGCCCATCGGATTTTCACAAATTACTGAATTCGATTATTTCTTTTTAAGCAGTTCGATAAAAGAATTAAGACCAGTAAAGCAAATTGATGACCATGTTTTTGAGCGGTTTCGGCGGAAAAATTTCGAACGGATCATACAGAGCTGGGAAGCAATCAAAGCCGACTATCTGCGGCAGGCGCTTGCGGCTAAACAAAGATAATATTTCCGAATAAAAATAACGCCGATAAGATTATTGTAATCATTTTGTTGTCCGAACCTTGATTTTTGGGATTATAGGATTTACCTGATTTCCCGATCTGCCAGGCTTTTTAAGTCTTTCAATTTCAGGTATTACTAAAATCAAGCTAATCCTTAAATCCTTCTAATCATGGTTCAGACATTTGCCCAATCATGTTAATCTCTAAAATCCTTCTAATCACGGTTCGGTCATCTTGCTATCGGCGATCTTTTTGGGCTCGCTCTGCCGGAAAGTCTTTGTTTTCAGACGGCAACCGCTTTCGGTTCTTCGGCAGGCAGGCGCTCAATCACATCGCCCGCGTTTGCCTTTCCTCCGCTCAGCACTTTGGCAAATACGCCTTCCCGCGGCATAATACAATCGCCGGTCAGTCTTTTAATGGCGCAGGCGGTGTGGCATTCCTTACCTATTTGAGTCACTTCCAGTAGTATCGAATCCCCGATCTTAAAACGGTCTCCGATTTTT
>JAJRSN010000516.1 GCA_024278715.1 Calditrichota bacterium | reverse complement strand
TACACCACAGCGCTAAAAATGTGCGGCACGTTCCCGAACCGTCAATGGCGTCGTCTTTGGGAAAATCCGCATATTCACAGCGCAAATCACAAAATTTTATCCGGCTTGTGTTTACTCCCGCATTACCGTCGTCCATATCTTCTCTCTCGTCTTTTTGAAAACATCACAAAATTAGTAACGGCTTCAGTTAAATGCAATCATCATCTCTGCGGTGATTTTAAGGAATGCTTGCTTTGTTCAAAAAAAGTCTTTTGCAGCTCAAGAGTTTTGTTATCCGCTTTTACCGCTTTAATCACCGGAATCAATTGTTCGACTTTGTGCTCAAAAATCATCCTGCCAAGTTCCGCGTTGGCTGCGTGGGCATCGCCGGCATAGTGATTCGGAAAGCGCGCGTACCACCAGATTCCCGTCTTCGCGCCTTGCAAATGATTCAGGCGCTTTTGATCTTCGCCGCTTTGCAGTTTAACATATTCCGATTTTACCGGATCAGGGTGATGAGCCGTCATCAACGAAGTTTCCCCTTCGCCCGCGTGATAATCAAAAGCCGACTTTTGTTTTTCCGAGATTTTTTTGTTTAACGCCTCATCCGGTCGCGGTTGATAGAGAAAGACCGCGTAATTTTTCTCCGTTTCTAACTGCGCCTGACAAAAATATTCCAAAAAGCTATTGTTGCCACCGTGACCGTTTACCAGCAAAATCTTTTCAAAGCCGTTGCGAGCCAATTCGTCGCACGTTTCCTGCAGCATGATCCAAACCAGATCATGGCTGTAAGCAATGGTTCCAGGTTGATGTTTGGCTTCGTAAATCTGACCCACAAAGTAGGGCGGGAAAACCACCGCATACTCCCTTTTAGCGGCTTCTACCACGAGGGCGCGAATATTTATCATATCGGTTCCCAAGGGAAGATGCGGTCCGTGTTTTTCCAGAATACCAAGAGGGATGACGCAGGTTTTTGCCGATTGCTCAACAGCCTTCGGGAAATCCGTTGCCGTGAGTTCTTCGTATTGAACGGGAAGCGACGGTTGCATTTTGATATCCTCCTTTACAAAGATGTTTTTTGGATTGCGATTATTCAAATTTAAACCGCTTTGAGCTGGTTTTGAAAATAAATCGTAAAACGAACGCCATACCCGCGAAACTCAGTCCGCTTAAAAAGCCAAGCCAAATGCCGTTAACGTTCAAGTGAAAGACAAAGCCCAGTATATAACCGACCGGAAGCCCTAAAATCCAGTAGGCAACAAAACTAAGGATCATGGGAATTTTTACATCGGTCAATCCGCGTAAAATAGCGATTCCTGCAGCCTGCGCCCCGTCCGAAATTTGAAACAGAGCGGCAATCACCAGCAGTGTGGAAGCCATGGCTATTACCTCGGGATCATTAATAAAAAACAGAGGTAACCGGTTTCGGAACACAACAAACAGAATGGCGAAAACGGTCATGCTTATCACGGATAACAGAATGGTGGCAAATCCTGCTCTTCGTAAATTGCCGATATCTTTGATTCCCATAAACCTTCCCACGCGGATAGTTCCGGCGGCGGTAATCCCCAGAGTGATCATAAACGACATAGAAGCCAAACTTAAAGCGATTTGATGCGCAGCCAACGATTTGCTCCCTAACCAGCCGATCATTACGGCTGAAAAAGAAAAAGCTCCGACTTCGAAAAAATGCTGAAATCCGGTGGGAAAACCAAGATTGGCAATTTTTTTAATGACGCTAAATTTTAATCTCTTTAAGGAAATCGAAGGTTGAAAAGGTTTAAATCGTTTGTTTTTATGAACATAAAATAACAGAGTCCCAGCCTGAAAGCATCGCGTTAAAAACGTCGAAATCCCGGCGCCTTCCAAACCCAGAGCAGGGAAGCCCCAATGCCCGAAAATCAATAACCAGTTTCCGAAGACATTCACCATATTCGCCGCAAGCATAACGTACATGGCAGGTTGCGTAATACTCAAACCTTCCAAAAATTGCTTTTCCGATTGAAAGATGACAAACGGAATAAAACTTAAACCGATAATTTGAGCATAAGGAATAGCTATTTCGACCACAGCCTGAGGCTGATTTAAATAGGCTAAACCCCGTGCAAAGATAATTATGATAATCGCCAGACTCACGCTAAATATCGTGTTCAGCCAGAAACCGTTTTGCAAAATAATCCCGCACTGTTTAAAATCGTTTTGCCCTTTGGCAATGGCGACCAACGGAGTAAGAACTAAAGATAAGCCGAGCCCGAATACTAAAAATAAAAACGCTAAACCGTTAACCAGCGAAGACGCGGCTAACGAATCGGCGCCCACACGACCTACCATCATGCTATCGACAAAGCCGAGCATCACATGCCCTAAATGAGCAATAGAAACCGGATAAGCTAATCGTAATGTCTCTTTGAAATGTTCGGGATAATTTTTAAACGTCATTTTCCAAAGAATGAATTAGTTCAAAAAGATAGTTGTTTAACTAAATAAAAAGCCATCCGTCAGAATAATTCAGATCAAAACGGATGGCTTGTATAACGCGACAGAGAGAAAATTAAAGTTCATTAATAATTTTAGTGTACAAATTTAATAATTCCTGCTCGGGATCTTCCGAATAACAAGCGGTAATTTCTTCAAGCGGAATTTGCAGTTTTTGCAGCAACAATCTCGCCTGATGCCAGGTGGGAATCCAAACCAGGCGACGGCGCATGGTTTCTTTGTTTCCCAATAGTTTTTCGAAGTGGGCGACATTTAAAACAAAGTAAATATTATTTGGGAAAGGCGACGAAACTTTAACCGATCTCGACGGGTCCCAAACAAAACATCCGGGATGCGGATCCCATATCAGTCCGTTTTCTTTCAAATTTTTTGCAAAAATACACACGCGTTCGGTAAAGGGAATCGGTGCCAAATCCGCTTTCGGATTAAAGGGTGTTGATTTCATACCTTCCTCGGTTCGTTAATCACACAAATTGTTAAGAATAAATCCGTTTATATCGTATTTTTTTAACGCGCCCGGCAATTACAAGGCAGTCAAGTTTTTACTTTATCACGGTTTATACCGTCTAAAATCAATTTAACGAAAAAAAATAAAAATTCCTAATCAAACATTTTTGGGGAAAAACAATGTCGTGACGCGTGATGCGTGACAAAGTGACAAGTAACGAGTGACGAGTAACTGAGTAAAAAAGTTAGGATTGTCGGAGAATGTGTTTTTTAATTGTTTAAAAAAATTCCGTAGGAATTGAATGACAATAGCCCGGCAATTTATTGCTGGTAATAAGCGCATAGTTTAGATCTTATGTTTATTAATTGCACGGAATTTGAGAAATTTTGCTGCTTGAAAATAAGACCCCCCTTGCCTTCGGCGTTCCCCCCTTTGAAGGGGGGAAATTAAAAGGGGGGTCTTTATTGCAGAATTAACAAAAAGTTACGGGCAACAAGAACGTGATGAGTGACGAGTAACAGAGTAACAGATTTACAAAGTTACAAAGTTGGGATTGGAGGATGATGGAAGGGAAAGTTTTAGTTGTTTAAAAAAATTCCGGAGGAATTAAATGAGAGTAGCCGGCAATTTATTTTCGGGAAAAAGGTCGTGATGCGTGACGGATAACAAAATCCCATTTTTTTTGAGGCATAACTCTAAAAAATAGTTGTTATTTTCCTTTGTGTACTTTGAGACTCCATTGCGAACTTTGCGGTTTTTTCTTTTTTTCGCTTCCGGCAGATGAATTACAAAGTGACAAGGTTAACGAAATTCGAATATCGAAATCCGAAACAAATTCAAATTATCGAATGACAGAAATTCAAAACAAAACTTTGTTAACGATAAATATTCTGAAATTCAGAAAATGCTTGGTTTGAGTAAAGACCACCCTTGCCTTCGGCGTTCCCCCCTTCCCGTCTGCACGGGACAGGTTAAAGGGGGAAATTAAAAGGGGGGTCTTAAATTCAGAATAAATCGATATTTAATAAAGTAACAAAGTTTGGTTGTTTATTTGTTTAATTTAGAGCAAAAGATAAGTGTCAGAAAGCAGAATGCAGAAAGCCATGAGTAAAAAGTGATGCGTGACGCGTGACGAGTAAAATAGGCGCGATGTGTTCCAAATAACCGTTTTTCTTGAGCGCCCAAAAAACAGAACCGATTTTTTTGCGTTCTTTGCGCATCC